>NZ_JASJVC010000024.1:0-53176 GCF_035019905.1 Sphingomonas sp. 10B4
GAAACCGCCGCGGATCATGTTGGAACATGAATCGCTTCCGGACCACAACGCAACCTCTTTTCCGGCTCCTCAATGAGACAGGCTATAACGTCACTTTGTAGCAAAAGTTTCCCCGGAAACGAGGAAACGCGGTGTTCGTGCGATGACGCACGCCGTCGCGTTGCTCGACATACGGACGCGCCCGCGCCACACTTCTGCCGCTAAGCCGGGCCAATGCAGCGCTTCGACCGGCTTGAACCAGCGGACAAACGCGCCACGTGACACAGATGAAGACCGGCCCCGGACCTGGCGCTACGACCCCCGGGTCGGGACCCTACGCCCCTTTGCCCCCCTTGCCGGGATTGACCGGCAGCGCTGACCTTGCCGGATTGGAGCCGATGGCCCCGCTCAAGCGCCGTTGGCCGTCGTATCTCGGCGCCGCGGTTACGGTGGTGATGATCGTCTGGCTCGGGCTCAAGCTGCGCGCGCTCGGGGTCGACAGCCTCCTGGCGGCGATGCCGACCAACCCGCTCTTCTACCTCTTCTTCGCGCTCCTCTATATCGCGCCGGTGACGGGCGACTTCATCATCTTCCGGCGGCTGTGGGGGATCCCCGCGGCCGGCTTCGTCGCGCTGACCAAGAAGCGAATCGCCAACGACATCCTCAATTATTCGGGCGAGGCGTATTTCTACGCCTGGGCACGCCAACGCTCGTCGATGGTCGCCGCCCCGTTCGGCGCGGTGAAGGACGTCAGCATCCTGTCGGCGATCGCCGGCAACATGGTGACGCTCGCTATGATCGCCGTCGCCATGCCGCTCGGCATCGGTCTGCTCACCCCGCACGGTCTGCACAACGCGATCTGGTCGGTGGTCGCGGTGTTCGCGATGTCGCTGCCGTTCCTGATCTTTTCGAAGCGCGTCTTCTCGCTGCCGCGCGCGACCTTGTGGTGGATCTTCGGGGTCCATTGCCTGCGGTTGATCGCCGGCTGCGTCCTGATCGCTTTTACATGGCATTTCGGCCTGCCGACGGTCACGCTCGGTATGTGGCTGTTGCTGTCGGCGGCGCGGATGATCGTCGGACGCTTGCCGCTGGTGCCGAACAAAGACCTCCTTTTCGCCACCTTCGCCACCTTATTGATCGGGCAAGATGCCGAGCTGTCGGTGCTGATCGCAGTGACGGCGGCGCTGCCGCTACTCGTCCATGTCGTGCTGGTCGCGATCTTCGGGCTGGTCGGCCTGGTGAGGAAGAATTGAAGATGCGCAAGATTCTGGCTGGGGTGACGGCGCTGCTCGCAGTGATAGGACTCCCCGCTGCGGCGCAGGCTGCGCAAGTGCTCGGCAGCGATGCCTCGGCGTGCAGCACCGGGGGGCCCGCGATTCGCGTCAACGTCGAAGGGTTGAAGGACCGCACCGGGGAATTGAAGCTCGAACTCTATCCCGCGACCGAGGCCGATTTCCTCAAGGACGATCGCGACCTGATCAAGGAAGGGAAGTTCTTCCGCCGCGTCCGCCTGCCGACACCGCAGACCGGCCCGGTGAGCCTGTGCATCCGCGTGCCGACGCCTGGCCCCTATGCGCTGCTCTTCACGCACAATCGCGACGGCAAGAACAAGTTCAATTTCTGGAGCGACGGCGCGGGTTTTGCGAGCAACGTGAAGCTCGGTCGGACCCGCCCCAAGCTCGACATGGCGCGGATCGTCGTACCCGAGGGGGTTGTTACGACGACCATTCGTGCCCAATATCTGCGTGGGCTCGGTGGTTTCGGCCCGCTCGGGAGCTGATCCTGCGATGCGTATCGTCGACGTCAACGAATTCTACTCGCCGACCGGTGGCGGGGTGCGGACCTATATCGATCGCAAGATGGGGATCATGTCCGACCTCGGGCATGAGCTGATCGTGCTCGCGCCCGGTCGCGAAAACGCGATCGAGGAACGCCCGGGCGGCGGCAAGGTGATCTGGATCCAGACCGGCCATTTGCCGCTCGACCAGAATTACGGGCTGTTCTGGGACGCCGCGCCGATCCTGCGCTGGCTCGACGAACTGCAACCCGACGTCGTCGAGACGTCGTCGCCGTGGCGCTTGCCCTGGGTGATCGGCAAGTGGCAGCCCAAATATCCCGAGGGCGTCGTCAAGGCGTTCTTCATGCACAACGACAACATGGCGGCCTATGCGCTGCGCTGGTTCGAAGGGATGGCGCCGCAGGAGCGCCTCGAACAGGCGTTCGATTGGTACAGCCGCTACATGTCGCGCTTCCTCAAGCATTTCGATGCGGTCGTCACCAACGGCCCGGCGCTCGAAAAACGCCTCAAGGGGCGCGGCGTGCATATCGACGCATCGATGCCGCTCGGCATCGAGCGTGGCCATTTCTCGCCCGATCTGCGCGACGATCGGCTCCGCGCGGCGCTGCTCGCGCAGTGCGACTTGCCGCCGAGCGGGCATTTGCTGCTCGGACTTGGACGCCATCATCCCGAGAAACGCTGGCGCCTGGTGATCGACGCGGTCGAACGTGCCGGTTCCGAATTGCCGGTCGGGCTGATCCTGCTCGGCACTGGCGTCGAGAGCCGCCAGATCGAAGCGCGCATCGCGGGATCCCCGCACATCCGCATGTTCCGCCCGGTCTATGACCGCGAGCGGCTCGCCCGGATCGTCGCGAGCTGCGACGCGCTGATCCACGGGTCGGAGGCCGAGCCGTTCGGGCTCGTCGCGTCCGAGGCGATGGCGGGCGGGCTGCCGCTGATCGTCCCCGATACCGGCGGCTGCGCCGAGGTCGCTGACCGTCACGCGTCTGAATTCTACACTGCGCGCGATGCGCAAAGCGCGGCGATGGCGATCCATCGGCTGTTCGCGCGCGACCAGCGCGTGCTGCGCCGCGCGGTGCTGGTGGCCGCGACCAAGGTCCGCAGCGACCGCGACCATGCGATCGACCTGATGGCCTATTATCAGGGCTTGGTCGACGACAAGCGGGCGCTACCGCTTCAGCGCAGCGCGTAGACCGCAACTCTGCCGCGACCGAGCGGCAGATCGGCACGCTGGCGATAGCGCGCAGCGACATAGCGCTCGAACAGCGCGCGCAAATCGGCGCGTTCGCCGCTATAGACGGGCCCGAGCACGACGATTGCGGGCCGCTGCGCCATGATCCGTTCGAGCTCCCCCTGCTGATCGACGCCGATCGCGCCGCGTTCCTTCGCCTGGCCGATATGGCGCGGGAAACGGTAGCGCGTCACCGTGCACCGATCCGCCAGCGGGTAGAGCATCGGCGAACCCGAAAAGACATAGAGACAACCCGGCCCGTGGCCGATCGCGCGCGTGACTGCGGCAAGGTCGGCGGGCGTCCCGCGCTCATGGCGCTTGACCAGCAGGACGATCTGCGACGCCAGCAGGACGACGATCAGCAGCGGCACTCGGACCTGCGTCGCGCGATAATGCTCCGCGAAAAAGCCTGCCGCGCAGACGCAGAACGGCACCAGCAACGGCAAGCCGTAATGGTCGAAATAGCCGCGAAACACCAATACGCCGAGCGCCGCGACGATCGCCCAGCCGACGAGCCAGCGGCGCAATGCGTGGGCGTCGTCGCGCGCCGGCAACCGCGCCGCGAGGATCGCCATCGCGCCTAGCGGCGACACGATCAGCAGCATGAGCGCAAGGTTGCCAAGCTCGCGCGGTATCGGATCGCTCCCGCGCACGCCGATCGATTCGAAATTGGCGTAGAGAAAGGCGTCGCCCAGCCCGTGCGCCCCGAACCACGCCCACACTGCCAGCGTCGGTACAGCGGCAAGCACCGCAAGCGGCGTGGCGAGCAGCACGACGCCCCACCACGATCGGCCGAGCCGCCACTCGCGCGCCATCCACCACAGCCCGAAGAACGCGCCTTCGAACACGACGGTATATTTGATCTGCAGCGCAAGCCCGACCAATGCGAGCGCGGCACAGCCCTGGGCGAGGCGGCGCGCCGGATAAGCAGCCTCGTCGGGCCGCGGCGCGAGCAAGCTCGCTGCGCCGACCATCAGCAGATTGTAAAATACCGGAGTCTGCCCGCCTTCACCCTCGAGCAGGTTGAGCCACAGCAGATACGCGATCGCCGCAGGAAGCGCGCCCTTCGCCCAGCCCGCGCGATCCGCCAGTCGCGCGATCAGCGTCGCGGTCGCGGTGACGCTCGCCAGCGCCATCGCCTGGTACGCCCAGATCCCGAGCGGCAGCCCGAGCGCGGCGGCGGGCACGTAGAGCAGGAACAGCCCGACCGGCTTGCGGTCCCACACATCGACATAGGGAATCGCGCCGTGCACGATCGCGTGCGCGGTGGCGTAATAGAATTCCTCGTCGACATGCAGGATCGGGTTGCCGAAGGTCAGCGCGCGGACGAGCAGCGCGACCCCGAACAGCAGCACCCAACGCGGAACGCGCGCGACGAACGATCGGAACGAGGAAGCGGCGATATCCGTCACGGCTGCGTCGCTAGGTCGACATTCGGGCGAAACGAGGGCGCAGGGGGGTTAGCGGACGTACAACCGGAAGCGCGCGCTCGCGATCGGCACCGCGCGATAGTGCCGCATCAGCGCCCACCGCTCGAGCCGCGCATCGAGCGTCGCGTCGCCGCTGCTCCAGCCGCCCTCGCCCCCGACCAGGATCGCTGCGGGCGGCGCCTGGTCGAGCCCGACTAGACGATTGGCCGACACGAGATGCATCGCGGCCTCGCGGGGCGCGGGAAGCAAGGCATGGCTGCGGAAATAGAACGGCCCGGTCGCGAAGCGACGATCGGGCAGCGCGTGCGTCGCGCCCAGAAATTGCGGCGAGAGCGTCGCGACCGGGCCGCGGACGCCCGCTTGGTCGAGCGCAAGCGCGATCGCACGCCCCTCACTCACGGCCGCGAGGAGCGAAGTTGGGCCGCGCGACTGTGCCGCTTCGATCAGGGTCGGGGCGAGCCCCGCGCCAACGCTCACCGCGACCATTACGCGCATCCAGCGCGCAGGTCGTGCGCGCTGCCATTCGAGCGCGAGCAAGACGAACAGCGGCGGCAGCGCGGGTAGCAGATATTGCCGCCAGGTCGGCAGCGGCAGCAATGCCGCCACCAGCCCCGCGCCCAGCAGAACCGTGAGCACATCCGGCCGCCACAGCCGCTTGCGAATGGCGACCAGCGCCAGCAGCGCCGGCCCCAGCGCGAGGAATTTGAGGCTGTCGATCGCCTTGCCCAGCAGCGAGAGCTTCCACGGCCGATCGGCGTAGAATTCAGCAGGCGCCACCGCGGGAAAGGTGATCGTCTCGAACACGAACGCCGCGGGCGCGAGCGCCCAGCACCACGCCACCAGCCCCGCCACGGGCATCGCCCCGAGCAGCACCGATACCGGGCGATGCCGCCGGTCGAACAACGCATAGCCACCGTAAGCCATCGCCGGGATTGCATAGGACAGCTTCGCCGCCGCCGCCGCCGCAAGCAGCACCCCGACCAGCATCGCTGACCCTCGCGTCCCACCGCCGCGCTCCGCCCGCCCGATCGGGATCAACGCGGCAGCGAGCAAGGCCGCCGGAAGCGCGTCGTTGCGCGCGGTCGAAAGGCTGAACAGCAGGATGTCGCAGGCGCCGAGCAGCCCGGCAGTCGCCAGCGCAGCACCTGCCCCCGCCCCCGCCTCGCGCGCCGCGCGCCAGACGCAGCCGAGGATGCACACGCCGAGCAACGCATTGGCGAGCCGCAACGCGAGCCACGCATGCCACCCCGCCGCCCACGCGATCGGCGCAAATACCAGCGGCTGCAACGGTGTCTGGAGATAGGCATAGTCGCGATACGGCAGTTCGCCTTGCGCGCTCAGCAACGCCGCGGCGACATATTGGCTTTCGTCATGGTCGATCGGGTGGAGCAAGGCGAGCGCTGCGAACACCACCAGCGCGGCCGCCAGCCAGCGCCACGGCAAACCCACCGATCGTGTCATCGCGCCCTCATGGACGCGGCTTACGCTGCACGATTGCCGCTGTCACGAACGCGCCATATCCCGGTGGCAGGGAATCGCAATCTTCTGGAGATCCGCGCATGACCATCCGTATCGACCGCCGCTCGTTCCTGCTGACCGGCTCGCTCGGGATCGGCGCGTTTGCCGTGCCGGGCTTCGCGCAGACGCCCTCGGTGACGAGCGGGCGCGGCTTCACGCATTCGGTCGCCAGCGGCGAGCCTGCCAGCGATTCGATGCTGCTGTGGACGCGCTACGTTCCCGCCGCCGGCGACACCGCCGAAGTCCGCGTCGAACTGTCCGAAACCCCCGATTTCGCGCGCGTCGCAGCCGGCGGATCGCAGATCACCGGCGTGTGGCGCGATTTCACCGCCAAGATCACCGTCGACGGATTGAAGCCCGCGACGCGCTATCACTTCCGCTTCGTCGCCCCCGACGGCAGCTTCTCGCCCGTCGGCACGACGCGCACGCTCCCCGTCGGCCCGGTCGATCGCTTCCGCACCGCGACCTTTTCGTGCTCGAACATGCCCTATGGCTATTTCAATGCCTATGCGCACGCCGCCGCGCGCGACGACATCGACCTCGCGATCCATCTCGGCGACTATTTCTACGAATATCGCACCGGCGACTATCCCGCGCTCAAGGATCAAGTCGCCGGCCGCGTGCCGCTGCCCGCGACCGAATTGCTCCACCTCGCCGACTATCGCATCCGCTACGCCAGCTATCGCAGCGACCCGGCGTTGCAGGCGCTCCACCAGAAACTGCCGATGATCGTGCAATGGGACGACCACGAATCGGCAAACGACAGCTGGGAGGGCGGCGCCGAAAACCACCAGGCCGACGAAGGCGACTGGAATGCCCGCCGCGCCGCCTCGATCCAGGCGTATCGCGAGTGGATGCCGGTCTCGGACGAGCCGTGGAAGGCATATGAGATCGGCACGCTCGCCACGCTGTTCCGCACCGAGACGCGCCTCCTCGCGCGCACCAAGCAGCCCGACGTGGCGCCGCTGTTCAAGGAAGCCGATCCGACCGCGGCGCTGAAGGCATTCCGCAACGGCGCGTGGATGGACCCGGCGGTGACGATGATGGGCAGCCAGCAGGAAAGCTGGCTCAGCCACGCGATGTCGCAATCGGTCCGCGCCGGGCAACGCTGGCAAGTCGTCGGCTTCGGCACGATCATGGGCGAAACGATGATGCCGCAGGACGCGCTGAGCTGGGTCGCCCCCGATGCGCCGGCGCGCGCGAAAAACTATATCCTCGCCGGTGTCGCCGCCGCCAAGGCGGGCCTGCCGTTCAACTACGACAATTGGGGCGGCTATCCCGCCGCGCGCGCGCGCTTCCTCAAGGGCGCGCAGGCGCTCGGCGCGAACCTCATCGTGCTGTCGGGCGACAGCCACAATGCCTGGGCGTACGATCTCGGCCAGGACGGCAAGCCCGCCGGCGTCGAATTCGCCGGCCACGCGGTCAGCTCGCCCGGCTACGAGGCCGCTTCGCGCACCGATCCCAAAGTGATCGCAGCGACGCTCGTCCGCGCCAATCCCGAGCTCAAATGGTGCGACACGTCGCGCCGCGGCTATATGGCGATGACGCTGACGCCGACCAAGGCGAGCAACGACTGGATCATGCTCGAGACGATCAAGGCCGCGAACACCAGCGCGAGCATCGGCCACACCGCGACGATCGAGCGCGGCCGCAACACGATGGCATAACACGCGCCCGGGGTGGATGCGTATTGCCGACCCGGCCCTGCTGCGGCACACCCCGCGGCAGGGCAATGGGGAGCCGGCATTTTGCGCGTGACGATCAAGGACGTGTCGCGAGTTTCGGGCGTATCGATCAAGACCGTCTCGCGCGTCCTCAACAAGGAGCGTTATGTCGGCGTCGAGACGCGCGCAAAGGTCGAGGCCGCGGTCGCCGAACTCAATTTTCGCCCGAGCATTGCGGCACGCTCGCTCGCTGGCAAGCGCAGTTTCCAGATCGCTTTGATCTGCGACAATCCCAGCCCCTATTATGTCTATGAGATGCAGTCGGGGATCCGCGATCGCTGCGCGCAGGACGGCGTGCGGATGATCGCGCAACCGTATGACCGCAACGCTGCGACGCTGCTCGACGATATCGAGAATCTGGTCGATGCGACGCACGTCGACGGCCTGATCCTGACCCCGCCGGTGTCGGATCACCCGCAAGTGCTCGACCTGCTCGAGCGGCGCGGCGTGCGCTTCGTTCGCGTCTCGCCGGGGAGTGCGGTCGATCTGGCGAGCTCGACCTTCATCGACAATGAGCGCGCGGCGCGCGTGATGACGGCGCATCTCCTCGAGCTCGGCCATCGCCGGATCGGCTTCATCGCGGGGCATCCGAGCTATGCGACGAGCGGGCAACGGATGCGCGGCTATGCGCGTGCGCTCGGGCAGGAAGGACTTTCGCTCGATCCGATCCTGGTGCGCGAGGGCAGCTACGACTTCGCCTCGGGCGCACGCGCAGCGGAGGCGTTGCTCGCGCTCGACGTGCCGCCGACCGCGATCTTCGCATCGAGCGACGATATGGCGGCAGGCGTACTCACGGTCGCGCATCGCCGGGGGCTGGCGGTGCCGGGGCAGCTTTCGGTCGCCGGGTTCGACGATGCCGCGCTCGCGGGCTTCGTCTGGCCGCCGCTCACCACGATCCGCCAGCCGACGCGCGAAATGGCGTATCAGGCCGCCGACCTGCTCCTCGCCCCCGCCGATGCGCCGATCGAGCGGCGCGAAGTGGCGCTCGAACTGATCGTGCGCGAATCGACCGGGCCGGTCGCGCAGGGCTGAGGGATCGCGCCGCATCTGCTCAAGGCGTGTGCTCTCATCCGTTCGGGCTGAGCTTGTCGAAGCCCCGCGCTCCACGCACGCCGCTCGCGAGCGGCGAAGGCCCTTCGACAGGCTCAGGGCGAACGGAGAGACGATGCAAAGCCGTTCTAAACCACGCTAACCGATCAGCAGCAGCGCCGCCGCGAGCGCCAGGCCGAACGCCACCAGCGTCGCGATCAGGATCACCAGCAGCGGCTTGGGCCCCGCCTCAAGCAGCTGCGCGAGCGGCGAGCGGATTGCGGTCGCGGTGACCGCCGTCGCGAGCATCGCCGCAGCGATCTTTTCAGCGCTGCCCGCAACGATCGGCGGGATCACGCCGAACGAATTGATCCCGGCGAGCACGAAGAAGCCGATCACGAACCACGGCACCCCCGGCCCCTTGGCGGCACCTTCGCCGCCGCCGCCCCAGCGCGCGAGCCCCATCGCCACCACCGCGAGCACCGGCGCGAGCAAAGCGACGCGCGTCAGCTTGACGATCGCTGCGATCCCGCCTGCGCCGTCCGAATAGGAATAGCCCGCGCCGAGCGCCTGCGCGACGTCGTGGATCGCCGCGCCGAGCAGGAAGCCGGCCTTGAGATCGCTCATGTGGAAAGCGTGCGCGACGAGCGGATAGAGCATCATCGCCGACGCACTCATCGCCGAGATGCCAACGAGCACCAGCGTCAGCTGCGCTTGCGTCGTGCGCTTCTCGCCGAGCGTCGTCGCCAGCGCCATCGCCGCGCTCGCGCCACAGATCGCGACCGACCCGCCGGCAAGGATGCCGAACGCGGTATCGAAACCGAAGCGCCGCGCCGCGAGGATCCCCGCGCCCATCGTCAGCGCGACGATCAGCACGACGCACAGCAAGGCGACAGGACCTAGCGCGACGATCTGCCCGAAGGTGATCCGAACTCCGACGAGTACGATCCCCCAGCGCAACAGCGAGCGCGAGGCGAAGGCGAGGCCCGGCGTCAACCGCGCGTCGGCGCTCAGGAAATTGAGCGCGAGGCCGATCAGCAACGCCATCAGCGTCAGCGGCACGCCGTAATGATCCGACAGGAAGCCCGCGGCGAGCGTCCCCATCGCCACCACGACGAGCCCGGGGACATAGCCGCGCCAGTCATGCTTGGGCGCGGTTTCGATGTCGCCGTACAGATCGCCATAGAGATCGGCAGCCATCGGGAGCGGACGTTTCGGTTGCTTGGTCGCCATCTTGCTCCACCCTTGCGCCGCCGCGGGCTTGTCCCGCGGTCTCCCGTACACCACAGCGCAGCCTTGGGTCTTGCGACGCGGCGGTCCCCGGGACAAGCCCGTGCGCGGAAGGTCTAGCCCGAAGCGCGATTATCTGACAACGCTGTCTCAAGAAAAAGATGGGAGTGGAGCGGAATGGCAATCAGGGGCGGCGCAGCGCGCTGGATCATCGTCGCGATGGTGTTCGTCGCGGTAATGCTCAATTATGTCGATCGACAGATCCTCGCGTTGCTCAAGCCAACGCTCGAGGCGCAGTTCCAATGGTCCGATCAGGACTATGCGAATATGGGCACCGCCTTCCAGATCGCGACGGCGTTCGCGTTTCTCGGCACCGGCTGGTTCCTCGACCGCGTCGGCCTGCGGCTCGGCTTCGCGCTCGGCGTGCTGATCTGGAGCCTCGCGGGCATGGCGCATGCCTTTGCGACCTCTGTCCCCGCCTTCTTCGCCGCGCGCATCGTGCTGGGAATCGCCGAATCGGTGGGCACGCCTGCTGCGGTCAAATCGGCGGCGACCTATTTCAACCACAAGGACCGCCAGATCGCGCTCGGCATCGGCAACACCGCACCCAATATCGGCGCGATCATAACGCCGCTGTTCATCCCCGCGCTCGCGGTGGCGTTCGGCTGGCAGGCGGCGTTTCTGCTCGCGGGCGGGCTTGGCGTCGTGTGGGTGGTCGTGTGGTTCGGGGTCCGCATCAAGCCCGTCGCGCTCGACGCAGTCGCGCCGGCGCCAGTGCCGTGGCTGAGCGTTCTGCGCAGCCGCGAGACCGCCGCGATCGCGATCGCCAAGGTGCTGTCGGACCAAGTGTGGTTCTTCATGCTGCTGTGGCTGCCCGATCTGTTCCACCGGCTGTTCGGCCTTCCGCAGGGTACGCTCGGGCTGCCGGTGGCCTTGGTCTATGTGCTTGCGGCGTGCGGTGCGTTGACCGGCGGCTTCGTGCCGTCGCGGCTGATGGCGATGGGCTGGAGCGTCAACCGTGCGCGGAAAACCGCGATGCTGGGCTATGCCTTGCTCGTGCTGCCGGTGGTGTTCGTCCAGTCGGTGTCGAGCCCGTGGAGTGCAGCGCTGCTGCTTGGCCTCGTGCTGTTCGCGCATCAGGGCTTCTCGACCAACGTGTTCGGCGTGACGACCGACATCACCCCGGCGCGCTCGGTCGGCTCGCGGATCGGGATCGCGGCGTTCTGCGGCAATCTCTGCTCGATCGGGATGATCCAGTTCCAGGCCTATGCGCTGGCGCATGGCTGGGGCTACGCGCCGGCACTAGCGATCTGCGCCGGGTCGTATCTGGCGGCGCTGTTGGCGATCCACCTGCTGATCCCGGTGATCGTGCCGGTGGACGAGAGCGAGCGCGGCGACGGCTTGGTGGCCGCACACTAAATCCTCCCGCGCGAAGCGGGGGAGGAGGAGGATGCGCATTTAGCGAATGGTGGAGGGAGCGCCGCCGCATGCGCATCGCTTGCGGAAAGCCCCCTCCGTCAGCCGTCGGCTGCCGCCTCCCCCGCCGCGCGAGGGAGGATTTGACAGATCAGAACGTAACGCGTCCGGTCACCCCGTAATAGCGATCGGCGTCGCGCGGGATCTGGTAGCGATACGCACCGCCCGGCCCGCCATTGATGATCGACGCGGCGAAACTCTGGTCGAACAGGTTCCGCACCTGGAAGGTCAGCTTGTAATGTTCGTCCTTGCTGACGAGCCCGGCCGACAGATTGACCAGGCCGTACGCCCCGATCGTGCCGAGCCGCCGCTGGACTGCATCGGCCGAGAACAGCCCAAGCTCGCTGCTCTGGTACGATCCCTGCGCGCCCAGCAGAATATCGGCGAACCCGCTGGTGCGCACGCGATAGTCGGCGCTGAGATTGCCCTTCCACTTCGGTGCGAAGCCAAGCGGCGTGCCGTTGGGTACCGCGGCGGCGCCCGGTGCCGGCACGCGGAAATTGTCGACATGCGCGTCGGTATAGGCAAGCCCGCCGGTCAGGCTGAGATCGCGGACCGGGCGGAAGGTCGTGTCGAGCTCGACGCCGCGCGTCGAGACGTCACCCGCATTGGTGAAGCGCGTGACGACCACACCCGCGACGAGATCGGGATTGTTCGCCTGGAAATTATGATATTTGGCGTAATAGGCGGCCAGGTTGAGCGTAAGCTTGCCCCCGAAGAAGGTGTTCTTGAGCCCGATCTCGTACGAATCCGACGTCTCGGGCGCGATCACGTTGGTGCCCGTTGCGGTCAGGTTGAAGAAGACGTTGAATGCCGGCCCCTTATAGCCGCGGGCGTAGGTCGCATACGCGGTCGATCCGCGCGAAATATCGAACTGGACGCCGGCCTTGCCCGACAGATTCTCGTTGGTCGCCTTGCCGCGGAACGGCACGCCGTTCGAAACGCCGCCGCCGAGACCGTTATTGTACACGCCCGCGTCGAAATTGGTGTTGATGCCGGGGCCATTGAGCGCCGTGCGGCGGATGTGGAACACGTCGAGCTGGTCGACCGTATAGCGCAACCCACCGATCACTCGGAAGCGCGACGCGATGTTGATCGTCCCCTGGCCGAACAGCGCGAAATTCTTGAACACAGATCCGAAATCGGCCGTACCCGTCGGGAAGGTCGAGGGTGCGGCGAGCGGGCTCGAGCACGGCGTCAGCACGGTCGGCGCGGGCGTGGCCAGCGAATTGCAGACCTGATCGTTGCGCGTGAAGATCCGCTCGCTTTCGGCGCGCGAATAATAGGCACCGAGGACATAGGTCAGGAACTGGTGCCCGGGCGAGGTCAGCCGCAATTCCTGGCTGAAGGTGTTGCCCGTCTGCGGACCGAAATCGTGCAGCTGGTTGAAGCCGATATAGGCGGCGGGCAGGAAATCGCCGTCGCGGATCTCGGTATTCTTGTAGTTGCGATAGGCGGTGATCGAGGTGACGGTCTGCGTCCCCGCCTCGATATCGGCCTGGAGCGAGAAGCCGTAGCCAGTCTCGGTCGTGCGCGTGACGAGGTTTTGCGCGAGCTCGCGCGTGTCGGCGCCACGCGGCGTCGGCAGTACCGCGGTCGAGGCGTTGGTGGTGACGAGGCCAGTCGCGCCGTTGATCGGCCCGGTGGCGATCACCTCGCCGCAGCAATCGTCATTGTTGTGGTGATAATCGGCAATGAAGGCGAGCTTCACGTTCGGCCCGGCATCGGCATCGAGCTGCAGCCGGCCGCCATAATGTTCGAAGCCGTTGACCAGCTTGCCATTGGCGGTGTTGCGGATGTTGCCGTCGTAATTGGTGTAGAAGCCCGTCAACCGCGAGCGCACGCTGTCACCGAGCGGCACGTTGAGCACCGCGCGACCGCGATATTCGCTGTCGGTGAAGAAGCCCGCCTCGGCATAGCCGCCGAGCGTGCTCGTCGGCTTTTTCGAGATGATATTGATCACGCCCGCCGACGCGTTCTTGCCGAACAGCGTGCCCTGCGGCCCGCGCAGCACTTCGAGCTGATCGATGTCGACGAGATCGCCGAACGCTTCGCCCGCGCGCGCGAACACGACGCCGTCGACGACGGTCGAGATCGACGGCTCGCCCGCGATCGAGAAGGTCGAGGTGCCGACGCCGCGCAGGAACAGCGACTGGTTGAGCGTCGTCCCCGATTTGAGGAAGTTGAGCGACGGCACGAGATATTGCGCGCCCTCGAGGCTGGTCTTGCCCTGCGTGGCGAGCGCGTCGCCCGACACGACCGTCACCGCGACCGGCACGTCCTGCAGACGCTCGGAGCGCTTCTGCGCGGTGACGATGATGTCACCGGGGGCGGCGTCTTCGGGGGCAGCCGGTTCGGCTTGCGGGGCGGGTTCGGGCGCAGTCTGCGCATAGGTCGGCGTGGCGGCGAGCAACGCGAGCGTGGCAGCGCCAGTCAGGTAAAGAGCTTTCATCATCATCCCCTTCGGTAAAATCCCATCTTGGCGATGGGTATTATCGTCTTGATCGTTCTGACAGCGTGATCAGGCTTGCCAGCAGTAAAGTTCCGCTTCGCGCTCAGACTCCGAGCTCGGCCATTTCGACGACGCGATGTTCGCGCGCGCTGATCTCGGCGGCGGTGCCGATCGCGACCGCCATCATACCATCATGCGCGGTGACGTCGACTGGGCCCGCCCCGCGCACCGCAGCGTTGAAGCGCTGATGCTCGTAGAAGGTCGATCCGTGATGGCTGCCCGCGTTGAGCGCGGTCTCGTCGGTATGGACGACGCGGCGCGTCGCCTGCTTGGGATTGCGGAAGCCGACGCGGGGGGAGTGGACCAGCGCGCCCTCGGGGATCAGCACGTCGAGCCGCGCATCGCTGCCGACCGCGGTGATCTCTTCCTGATTCTCCGCGCCATCGGCGAACATCGACAGGTCGAGCATCGCGCGAACGCCGTTCGCGAAATCGACCGTCGTATAGCTGTTGTCGATGATGTCGGGCCGCTCGCCGCCATAGGTTTCGTCGAGATGGTTCACGTCCATCGCGCCCGAGCAATAGACGCGCACGGCCTCGCTCTGCGTGATCAGCCGCATCAAGTCGAAGAAGTGGCAGCATTTCTCGACCATCGTCCCGCCAGTGTTGCGGTTGAAGCGGTTCCAGTCGGCGACCTTCACCAGGAACGGAAAGCGATGCTCGCGGATCGACAGCATCTGCAATTTGCCGATCTTGCCGCCATGGATATCGGCGATGAACTCGGCCGCGGGCGGCATGTAGCGATATTCCATCGCGGTCCAGAAGACCTTGTCGGTGGCGCCCGCGCGATCGATGATCCAGCGGCAATCGTCGAGCGTCGTCGCGAGCGGCTTCTCGCACAGGATGTGGAGCCCCGCATCGAACAGCGGCTCGAGCACCGCACGGTGCGTGAAATTGGGGCTGGCGACGATCACTGCATCGCACAGTCCGCTGCTGGCGAGCGCCTCGACCGAATCGAACGCGGTCGCCTGCGCGGCCTTGTCGCCGAGCGCGTCCTTGGCCCAACCGAGCGACCCCGCTGCGGGATCGGCAAGCGCGGTCACCACCGCACCCGGCGTGATGGCAAGGTTGGTGATGTGCTCGACGCCCATCATTCCAGTGCCGACCAGGCCATATCGCACTTGCTCTACCACGGGATTCGCCTCATATGACAACGATGTCTGAAATCACACTTACACCCGAAATGCGTCCGCTCGGCAAGAGCGGAATCATGGTCTCGCCGATTGCCTGGGGGATGTGGCGTTTCGCCGGCGTCACTCCGGCCGAGGGCAGCGCGCTGATCGAGGCGGCGTTTGCCGCTGGCGTCACGCTGTTCGACACCGCCGACATTTACGGCTTCAACGGCAGCGGCGGGTTCGGCGATGCCGAGTCGCTGCTCGGGCAGATCTTCAGCGCGACGCCGGGTATGCGCGACCGGATGGTGCTCGCGACCAAGGGCGGGATTACCCCGCCCGTGCCATATGATTCGAGCCGCACCTATCTGATGCGCGCGCTCGAGACCTCGCTCAAGCGGCTGCAGGTCGAGCAGGTCGATCTGTACCAGATCCACCGCCCCGACATTCTCGCGCATCCGCAGGAAGTGGCGCGCACGCTCGAGGAAATGGTTTCCAGCGGCAAGGTCCGCGCGGTCGGCGTTTCGAACTACACGATCGCACAGACGCAGGCGCTCGCCGCGCTTCTGACGATTCCGCTCGCGACCGTCCAGCCCGAATTCTCGCCGCTCGAGCTCGAGCCGATCACCAACGGCCTGCTCGATCTCGCGATGGAGCGCGACATGGCCGTGCTCGCCTGGTCGCCGCTCGGCGGCGGGCGGCTTGGCGCACCCGAGGACGATCGGTCCAGGAATGTCGCAGCGGCGCTCGATGTCGTCGCCAACGCGGCGGGCGTGTCGCGCGCGGCAGCGACCTATGCCTGGATCATGGCGCATCCGGCGCGCGTGATCCCGATCGTCGGCACGCAGAATGTCGCGCGGATCGGCGAGATTGCCGACGTCTACAAGGTCAAGTTCACCCGCCAGACGTGGTACGACGTGCTCGTCGCCGCGCGCGGGGAGAAGCTGCCATGAGCGCGCTCCCGCCCTGCGAGATCAGCTGGTTCTCGGCGTTGTGCGATGACGATTACGAGTTCCTCGGCGTCCCCGATGCCAAGCTCAAATCGAGCTGGGAACATTGCCGCGACATCGTGCTCCAGGCCGAAAGCGGCGGGTTCGACAATATCCTGCTGCCCTCGGGCTATCAGCTCGGCATCGACACGACCGCCTTCGCCGCCGCGATCGCTCCGATGCTCACGCGCATGGCGCTGCTGATGGCGGTGCGGATCGGCGAGACCTGGCCGCCACAGCTCGCGCGGCAGATCGCGACGATCGACCGGCTGCTCGGCGGGCGCCTCACCGTCAACATCATCTCGTCGGACATGCCCGGCGAAACGCTCGGCTCGGCACCGCGTTATGCGCGCACGGTCGAGGCGATGCAGATCCTCAAGACGCTGCTAAACGGCGAGCCGCTCGACCATGACGGCGAGTTCTGGAAATTGAAGATCGATCCGCCACGCATCGGCACCGTTTCGGGCAAGGCACCGCTGCTATACTTCGGCGGACTATCGCCCGACGCGCGCGAAGCAGCGGCCAAGGGCTGCGACGTGTTCCTGATGTGGCCCGACAAGCAGGAAGTCGTTGCCGGCATCATCGCCGACATGACCGCACGCGCCGCGGCGCACGGCCGCACGCTGAAGTTCGGTTACCGCGCGCATGTCATCGTCCGCGACAGCGAAGCCGAGGCGCGCACTGCGGCGGACCGCTTGCTGTCGAAGCTCGACGCTGCCGAAGGCGCGGCGATCCGCGCGAAATCGCTCGATTCGACCTCGGCTGGCGTCGCGGCGCAGGCCGCTTTGCGCGAAGGCGCGTCGGACGACGGCTATGCCGAGGCCAATCTGTGGACCGGCGTCGGGCGTGCGCGCTCGGGCTGTGGGGCTGCGATCGTCGGCGATCCCGACCAGGTGCTCGCCAAGCTCAACGCCTATCGCGCGATGGGGATCGAGGCGTTCATCCTCTCGGGCTACCCGCATGCGGCCGAGGCGGATCTGTTCGCGCGGCATGTGCTGCCGCACATCGAACATGGGGCGTTGGCGCGCTGACAGGGGCGTCGCGCGTTCGATCGAGCGGGCTGGGTTCGCGCAGAGGACGCAGAGGGGTAGCGCGCGAAGCGAGGAAGCGACTGCCAGCACGTGCGGTACGAAAGTGGGGCGGGCTGCCGCCGGCAACCCTCTCGCTCTGCGTCCTCTGCGCCTCTGCGCGAACTCAATCCACCGCCGACACGCGCAACAAGCAGGCTTAAATAGCAAGCCTCCGTCCGCCCGCGGCACTTTCGCGCGCAAGCGCGATCAGGCGCATGACCGTCAGCGCTTCCTCGGCCGGGACCGGCGCCGCCGCGCCCGTGGTGATCGCCGCCACGACCCCTTCGTAATAGCCCCGCCAGTCGCCGCGTTCGCTCGGCACCGCGCGCGCGACGCCCTCGGCATCGGTCAGCATCCCATAGGCGGCGGGCGCATCTTCGCCAAAGCCGGGCGTCGTCGGCGGCAGCCCCGCGCGCAGCACGGCTTCTTGCGGGTCGATGCCATGTTTGACGAAGCTCCCGCCCGTCCCGTGCAGCGCGAAGCGCGGCCGCGGTGCCGCGAGCAGGGTTGCCGCCGAGACGATCACCCGGCGCGCGCCATAGTGCAGCGTGAGTTCGAAATAATCCTCGGTCGTCGCCGCCGCACGCTGGGCGGCGAGGTCCGCGGTCAGCGCCTCGGGCATGCCGAACAGCTGCAGCGCCTGATCGAGCAGATGTGGCCCCAGATCGTTGAGCAGCCCCGCCCCCTCGGTCTCGCGCCAGCCGGGCTTGATCGCGAGACGAAAGCGGTCCCAGCGCAATTCGGCGAGCGCGATGTCGCCGAGCGTCCCGGCATCGACCAGCGCTCGCGCGGTCAGGAAGTCGGCATCCCAGCGGCGATTGTGGAACGCCGACAGCATCAGCCCCTTCGCCTCGGCGAGCGCGATCAGCGCCGCGCCATCGGCGGGATCGGTGACGAACGGCTTGTCGATCACGACTGGCTTGCCCACTTCGAGCGCCGCCTTGGCGAGCGGGGCGTGGAGATGGTCGGGCGTGGCGATCACCACCAGGCCGATATCGGGATCGGCGAACAGCGCCTCGGCATCGCCCACCGCCTTCGCCTGCGGCCAGTCACGCGCCACCGCCGCGGCACGCGAGGTCACCACCCCCGCCAGCCGCAGCCCCGGCACCGCGCCGATCAACGGCGCATGGAAGGAGGCTCCGGCGAGCCCGTACCCGATCAGTCCGACATCAATCATCATACTCTCCTAGCCGAGCCGCCGCGCCCGTGCCCAGACCGGAAGCGGTCGACAAACCCGCGACCGTCGAGCCGCGGCGCGCGCCCGAAACAAAAACGGACGATGCCGAACCCGGCACCGTCCGCGAGGGGAGGAAACGCGCTCTAGGTCAGAGCTTCATGCGCGCGCCGAAAATGATCGTGCGGCCGAAATGGTTGTTCTCGTAATTCCGGTTCGCATCGAGATCGGTATAGCGATCGCGATAGGTATCGGTGAGGTTGGTGCCCTCGATCGACAGCTCGAGCCATTTGGTGAAGCGATAGCGCACCGACGCATCGATATTGGTCGTGGCGTTATAGCCTTCGAACACGTTGCCGGTGCCGCTGTTCTGGTCGACATACGGCCCGCGATAGCTGATCGAGCCGCGCGCGCTGAACTTGCTGTCCTCATAATAGAGCGTGCCGTTAAACGCCTTTTTCGACAGCCCGAACAGCGTCGAGGTCCGCTGCACCGCGGCCGGCGCGACGAGCCGGCAAGTGAACTGCGTCGCGCACACCAGCGTCGATGGCCCGACCACGCCGTAGCTCGCCGTGCTGTCGATGAAGGTCGCGTTGGCGATCCCGCCGAAATTCTTTAGGAAGCCCGGCAGGAATTTGAACGGCGCCTGCACCGACAGCTCGATCCCCTTGAGCGATGCCCCGGTCCCGTTGATCGTGTTCGAGACGGTGTAGAGCTGGGTCGGATCGTTCCGGATGTAGCCAGCCGAGCTCGGCAGCAGCACGTCGCGCGTCAGCCCCGCCTCGGCGAGCGTCTGCGTGACGCTGTTCGACACCGGGAAACTGTCGATCGATTTCTTGAACACCGCGACCGATGCGATCGACTGCGGGGCGAAATACCATTCAATCGCAAGATCATAGGCAGTCGCGCGGAACGGATCGAGGAACGGGTTGCCGTTGGTGATCCGGAAGTTGTTGCCATCGGCCGAGCCGCCCGGCGTGAGATTGCCGAGCGTGGGACGCGTCATCACCTTGGCGACCGCGCCGCGCACGATGATGTTTTCGGTCGGATACAGCGCCACGTTAAGCGATGGCAGCCAGTCGTCATAATCGCGCTTCACCGTCAGCGTCGCGCTGTTGATGATGCCGGTCGAGACCTGATTGGTCTTTGCATAGCGCACGCCTGCATTGAAGGCGTAGCGCAGGCCGAAAAGCTCGCCCTTGGTGTCGAACTCGAGATAGGCGCCCTTGACCTCTTCCGAGACGCTGCGCGTGTTGCCCGGATCGACGACCGGGGTCCGGCTGTACAGGTTGGTGTAGGCCGCCGCCGCAGGAATGTTGGCGATCGCAAATTGCGTGGTCGTGCCCGCCGGCTGCCCGGCCGAGCCGAGGCTTACGATATCGGCCAATGCCGAGGTCACCGGGAAGCCGTACACCGACCCCGGCGCGATCGCGCTCGTCGGCGAGCAGTTCAGCGTGCCGAGTACGAGATCCTTGCCGCCATTGCCGCACACCACCGTGTCGCGCGTAAAGCCGGCGGTATCGAAGCTGAACTTGCGATAGACGCCGCCCGCCTTGATCTGGAAACCCTCGGCGACGTCCCATTCGCCGCGCAGCTGCGCGGTGCGGAACTTGTTGACCGTATCGGACGGGCGATCGCGGATTTCGGAGAGCTGGTAGCTGGTCGGATCGGCGACATTGCCGCCGAAGGTCAGCTTCGGGCTCCTCATGTTGGTATAGTCGTACTGATACCCCTGAGCCGCCTTGTTATCGAACAGGATGGTGGTCTCGACCGGGATGCTTGCATCCGACTTCGACACGCCGCCGAGCAGCGTGAAGCGGAGTTTGTCGGTGACATCCTGGTCCCAGGTGCCGCCGATCTGGTAGAATTCGGTGCTCGACTTGCGCAGATAATGTTCGTTGCGGTTGTAGGCGTCGTTGAGCGTCGACGAGATCAGATTGTTGTTCGCGTCATAGACCGGATTGACCAAGTCGATCGACCGCTCGTTGCTCCGCAACAGCACCTCGACCCATTGCTCCTCGCGCGTTTCCTTGAACTTCGAATAGAGCCCGTCGATCGAGATTTTGGTCTTCTCGGTCGGCGCGAACTGGACGCTCCCAGTAAGCCCGAGCCGCTCGCGGTTGTGCTTGATCACCCCGTAGCGCGGGATGCGCGGGTGGAACGCCAGCGATGCCTTGTCGCACGCCGCGCTCGAACGGTAGACGCCGCCGCTGTTCGCCGCGGGCGTGGTGAAGACCTGCGCCGCCCCCGTACCGCTCGTATTGTAATAGCACGGCGTGCCGTTGACCGAGTCGAACTGCGCTTGCGCCCAGCGCGTCGTGTTGTTGCCGAGCTCAAGCGTATCGAGCTTCGAATAGGCGCCCGAAACCGATGCGCCGAAGGTGCCGGCATCGTTGCGCCACGACAGCAGGCCAGCGACCCGGGGGCCGGTCGTCTTCGACAGCGTATTGTACGATCCCTGCACCGACAGCGCGCCGGTGAATCCTGCCTTCTTGCCGCCAAGCGGGTTGCCGGTGTTGAGATCGACGACAGCGCCGAGCGAGCCTTCGTCGAGCGAAGCCTCGGCGGTCTTGTGGACGACGAGCGAGCTGAACAGCTCCGAGGCGAAGACGTTGAAATCAAACGCGCGGTCACGGTTCGCGCTCGCGCCATCGGTCGAGGTCGCGACTGTCTCCATCCCGTTGACGCGGACGCGGGTGAATTGCGCGCCGAGGCCGCGCACGGTGATCGCGCGGCCTTCGCCGGCGTCGCGCTGGATCGAGATGCCGGGGATGCGCTGGAGCGATTCGGCGAGGTTCTGATCGGGGAATTTGGCGATGTCTTCGGCGACGATCGAATCGACCGCGGCAACCGAATTCTTCTTCACGTTGAGCGCCGCCTGGAGCGACTGGCGGAAGCCGGTGACGACGATGTCCTGCCCGGTCGCATCGGCGGCCGTGTCGACAGCCTGGCTTTCGACCGGGGGCGCGCCAGCCGGCTGCGCGGGCGAACCCGGCGCGGCTTGCGCCAGCGCGGCGGCGGGGAGCAGCAAGGCGGTGACGATCGCGCCGACCGAGACACCGTGCTGCAGCTTCAGGCCCTTGGAAAGCGTGCTCATTTCTCATCCCCCCTAACCGCCATGCGTCGTCGCGCGGCGGTGATTGACACCGGTTGCTGGGCCGGCTCCGCGGTGGAGCGTCGGATCAGCGAACAGGAGAGGAAAATGCGCGCCTGTGCGGCGCATGGCACCTCTCCTGCCCGACGGTCGCTCTGCGGCGATCTCGTCCTGACGCCAAAATGTCGCCTTTGGTAACCGGTGTCAACGGCGTTTTTGAGTCAGCTGCCCGGCTGGATATAGGGCACGCGCGCAAACAGTTCGCGCTGCCAGCGGCGGGGATCGTCGGCGCGCTGCGACACCGCATCGATCATCATCGTCGCGCGCTGCGTCAGGTCGTAGCGCGGCCAGGCGGGCAAGCCGGCATGGTTGGGATCGCCGGTCTTGGCGAGTGCGACGAAACTGTCCTGCAGCGCCTGCGATGCAGCGCGCGCGTCGGCGCCCGTGCCCGTCTGCGACCCGCGTTCGCCAAGCGTCCCGAACACCAAGGGAATGTCCATCGTATGGAAGGCGCCGCGCCGCGGATCGGTGCGCGACCCGAAATTGACTTGATAGACCCAGGCCGGCGCCCCGGCACGCGCCCGCGCCTCGGCCTCGATCACTTGCCCCCGCCAGCTGCGACCCGCCGTGGTCGCGCCGTAGAACACGTCGACCGGCGACCAATCGGGGAAATGCGTGCGATATTCGGACACGACCCATTCGGGGAGCACGTCGATGCGCAATTCGGGCGCCATCCGTGCGGCGATATTGTCCCAGCCGAGCCCCTTGATCTTGGGCCCGTCGATCGCGACGAAACCCCGCGTCTCGTCGCGGACGTTGCCGAGGATCAGCGGAATGCCGAGCCCTTGCGGATTGGCGTCGGGCCAGAACGGGTGCCGCACCAGCCATTTCATGTCGAGCACCGGCCCGAAATACACCCCGCCGCCGAGGATCGGATCGGTCGCGTCGAGCGCGGCGACGAGTCGTTCGGGCGGCATGGCGAGCAATGGCGCGAGGTTGCGCTCGTCGACGCCGAGCTTGGCGAGATAGGCGCGCGCGCGGGCGGTTGCGTTGAGCGGGCCCGAGGCGGTGACTTGCTGGCCGCTCATCGTCGCGGCACGCTGGAACAGGCCGCGTGCGGCGGGCATCCCCATCATTGTGGCGATCTTCGCGCCGCCACCCGATTGGCCGAACACCATCACGCGGTTCGGATCGCCGCCGAATGCCGCGATATTGTCGCGTACCCATTTGAGCGCGAGGATCAGGTCGAGCTGCCCGGCATTGCCGCTGTCGGCAAAGCGCGGATCGAGCCGCGCAAGATAGAGGTAACCGAGCGCATTGAGCCGGTGGTTGACCGTGACGACGACGACATCGCCGCGCGCCGCAAGCGTCGCGCCGTCGTTGAGCGGATCGGTGACGCTGCCGTTCGAATAGGCCCCGCCGTGGATGTAGAGCAGCACCGGCTTGCCGCGCGCCGCGCCCGGGCCGGTCCAGATGTTGAGGAACAGGCAGTCCTCGGCTTGCGCGCCGTAGCCGGTCCCGCTCTGCGGCGCGACCGGGCCGAACTGATCGGCGCGGTGGACGTCGCTGCCGTAGCGGAACGGCGTCGGCGCGCAAAAGCGCTCGGCGCGGCCGTAGCGGATGCCGCGGTACGCAACCGTAGTGCCATCCCGGACGCCCTCGAAGCGGCCAGCCTGACACGCAATGCGCGGTGCGGCTGGTCCCGCCGCGCGCAACCCGCTCGCCCCGAGCGCCAGCGTCGCCGCGCCGCTGCCGAGCAGCGCGCGGCGCGTCAGCTCAGCGGCGGACATCGAGCCCGCCCGCCAGATACGCATCGATATCGGACTGGCGGAACAAGGATGCGTCGCCCGGGAGCGAATGCTTCAGCGCGGCCAGCGCGAGGCCGGTCCTGGCCGCCTCGCCAATGTCGCCACCGCGCCGCAAGGCGTGGAGCACGCCGGCGGCAAACGCATCGCCGCCACCGATCCGGTCGACGATCCCGGCGAGCACGACTTCCTCGGTCTGCGCATGCCCCGCGCGCGTATCGATCCGCGCCGAGAGACGGTGGAGGTCGACATGCTCGACGTGCCGCGCGGTCGAGGCGATCGTCTGGAGCTTGGGAAAGGCCGCGAACGCCGCGTCGACGGCTTCGCGCCGGCGATCCTCGCCATCGCTGCCGAAGTCGCGATCGAGCAGCAGCGCGATGTCGCGGTGGTTGCCGAACATCAGGTCGGCATGCGCGACCAATTGCGCCAGGATGCGACGCGGGTCGCTGTCCCAGCGCTCCCACAATTTGCCGCGCCAATTGCCGTCGAACGAGATCGCGATGCCCTTGGCGGCGGCCGCTTCCGCTGCGGCGATCGCGCTGGCGGCAGGGACGGGTCCGAGCGCGGGGGTGATGCCCGACAGATGCAGCCGATCGACACCGTCGAGCAGCGCATCCCAGTCCCACGCTTCGGTCGGGGTTTCGGCAAAGGACGAGTAAGCGCGGTCGTAGATCACTTCGGTCGCGCGCAGACCCGCGCCCGAGGTGACGAAATACAGCCCCATCCGCTCGCCGCGCAGCAGGATGCCCTTGGTGTCGACCCCCGATCCGCGCAGGCTGGTCAGCGCGGCGCGGCCGAGATCGTTGTCGGGCACCGCACTCGCGACCGCGACGTCGTGGCCGAGCCGGGCGAGTGCGCTCGCGACATTTGCCTCGGCGCCCGCGATCCACACGTCGAGCTTGGGGGTCTGCATCAACAGCTCGCGCCCCGGCGGCGACAGACGCAGCATGAGTTCGCCGAAAGCCAGAAACGTCATGTGTCGATACCCCTTACGTCACCCCGGCCTCGTACCGTGGTCCACTTCTCAAAGCGCCCCCCGCGTGCGGCGCGGTGGGCCCCGGCACAAGGCCGGGGTGACGGCCGCAGGCTCAGCGTGCGAGCCAGCCGCCATCGACCGCAAGGATATGCCCTTGCACATAGGCCGCCGCCGCGCTGCACAGAAACACCGCCGCGCCGCCGAGATCGCTCGCATCGCCCCATTTGCCCGCCGGAATGCGCTCGAGGATCGAGCGATTGCGGCTTTCGTCGGCCTGCAGTGCCGCGGTGTTGTTGGTCGCGATATAGCCCGGCGCGATCGCGTTGACGTTGATCCCCTTGCTCGCCCATTCGTTGGCGAGCAGCTTGGTGAGGCCGCCGATCCCGCTCTTGGACGCAGTGTAGCTCGGCACGCGGATACCGCCCTGGAAGGTCAGCATCGAGGCGATGTTGACGATCTTGCCGCCGCCATTGGCGATCATGTGGCGCCCGGCCGCCTGGCACAGGAAGAACACCGACTTGAGGTTGGTGTCGATCACCGCGTCCCAATCCGCCTCGGTGAAATCGACCGCATCGGCGCGGCGGATGATACCGGCATTGTTGATGAGAATGTCGAGCCCGCCGAGCTTTTCCACGGTTTCGTCCACGACTCTTTGCACAGGCGCGATCGTCGAGAGATCGGCCGAGACGATTTCGGCGCGGCGGCCGAGCGCGCGGATCTGCGCCACGGTCTCCTCGGCAGGAGTGCGGCCGACGCAGGCGACGTCGGCGCCAGCGGCGGCAAGCGCGACGGCGATCGCCTGGCCGATGCCGGTGTTGGCGCCGGTGACGATGGCGACCTTGTCGGTGAGATCGAAGGGATTGGTCATTGTTCTTCTCCTCCCCTCCCGCGTGCGGGAGGGGCTAGGGGAGGGAATGGAGAGGGCGCGCTCCTTTGCGACTGCCCTCCCCCCGCCCCTCCCGCAAGCGGGAGGGGAGCAGGCTGCGCTACGCCAGCTGGCAGATATCCAGCACGTTCATGTCGGTATAATCCTGGTTCTCGCCCGCCATCGCCCAGATGAAAGCGTACGCCTTGGTGCCCGACCCCATATGAATCGACCACGGCGGCGAGATCACCGCCTCCTCGTTCGCCATCACGATGTGACGCGTCGCTTCGCCCTCGCCCATGTAATGGAACACGCGATCCTTCTCGAGATCGTCGAGCTCGAAGTAGAAATAGATTTCGCTGCGGCGCTCGTGGATGTGCGGCGGCATCGTGTTCCACACCGAGCCCGGCTTGAGCACGGTCAGGCCCATCACCAGCTGCGCGCTGTCGCAGATGCCGGGGATGACCATCTGGAAGATCGTCCGCTCGTTCGATTCGGCGAGGCTACCGCGCTCGAGCGCGGTCGCATCCTTGGTCGAGATCAGCTTGGTCGTGAACGCCTTGTGCGCCGGGCACGACGCCAGATAGAAGCGCGCGCCTTCACCCGAAAACTGCACGTCCTTCGCGCCCATCGTGACGTAGAGGCAGTCCTTGTTGCCGAGCGTGAACGTCTCGCCATCGACGGTGACGGTGCCCACGGCCTTGCCGACATTGACGATCGCCAGTTCGCGCCGCTCGAGGAAGGGATGCCCCGCCGCCGAGGCCGGTTCGGTCTGGTCGGGCAGCTTGACCGCGCCGCCCGCCACCGCGACGCCGCCGATCACGAAGCGCTCGGCATGCGTGTAATTGAGCACGCATTCGCCCGCGCGGAACAGGTCCTGGATCAAATAGCGATCGCGCAATTCGTCATTCGAGACGCATTCCATCATGTCGGGATGCGTGGCGTAATAGGTACGGTCGAACATGGGGAGGCTCTCCGGGGTCAGGCCGCTTTGGCGGCGGCTTCGGGTTGGTCGATACGGTAGGCGCGGCGGACGAGGCCGCTGGTCAGCTCGTGCGCGAGCTCGACGGCTTCCCAATCCTCGAGCCGGTGCTCGGCGACGAGCTGCGCGAGGAAGCCGCAATCGATCCGCCGCGCGACATCGTGCCGCGCTGGGATCGACAGGAAGGCGCGCGTGTCGTCGTTGAAGCCGACGGTGTTGTAGAAACCTGCGGTCTCGGTGGTCATCTCGCGGAAGCGCCGCATCCCCTCGGGGCTGTCATGGAACCACCACGACGGCCCGAGCTTGAGGCACGGATAATGCCCGGCGAGCGGCGCCAATTCTCGCGCGTAGACGCTTTCGTCGAGCGTGAAGAGGATGATCGACAGCGCGGTCGAGGTGCCGAAGCGATCGAGCAGCGGTTTCAGCGCATTGACGTAATCGGTGCGCATCGGAATGTCGGCGCCCTTGTCGCGGCCGTGGCTCGCGAACAGGCCGGCATTGTGGTTGCGGAAACTCCCCGGGTGGAGCTGCATCACCATCCCGTCCTCGACCGACATCGCGGCCATCTCGGTCAGCATCTGCGCGCGGAACAGCTCGGCATCGGCCGGGGTCCAGCTGCCGCCGACGATCTTTGCAAACAGCGCCTCGGCCTCGTGCGGCGTCAGGTTGGCGGTGGCGGCGGTCGGATGGCCGTGGTCGGTCGCGGTCGCACCCGCCGCGCGGAAATCGGCGCGGCGCTTGCGGTGCGCGGCGAGATAGCCGGTCCAGCTATGGACGTCCTCGCCGGTCAGTTCGGCGAAGCGCGTCATCGCGCGACCGAATTGCTCATGCTCGACGTCGATCACGCCATCGGGGCGATACGTCGTGACGACACGGCCCTGCCAGCCCGACGCGCGGATCCGGTGATGCGCGCCGAGATCGTCCTGCGGACCTTCGGTCGTCGCGAGGAAATCGATCTTGAAGCGATCGAACAGCGCGCGCGGCCGGAACGCCGCGCTGGCAAGCTTCTCGGCGATCGTGTCGTAATACAGATCTGCGGTGGTCGCATCGAGCGCGACGTCGAAGCCGAACACCTCGGCAAAGACATGGTCGAGCCAGAGGCGCGACGGCGTGCCGCGGAAGAGATGCACGTTCTGCGCGAACAGCCGCCACGCTTCGCGCGGATCGGTCGCGGGGACGCCCGCGCGGCTCGGGATCGCCAGCGCGTCGAGGTCGACGCCCTGGCTGTAGAGCATGCGGAAGATGTAATGATCGGGCGCGAGCAGCAGCGCGGTGGCGTCGCTCCAGGCTGCGTCGTCGGCGAACCAGCCGGCATCGGTGTGGCCGTGCGGGCTGACGATCGGCAGGTCGGCGATTTCGGCATACAGCGTGCGCGCGATCGCGCGCGTCGCGGGGTCGCTCGGGAAGAGGCGATCGGGGTTCAGGTCGAGTGGTCGTGTCATCATCATCTCCCTCCCCGCTTGTCTTTGCGGGCTTGGTAACCGGTGTCAGGGTGCGTCGCAAGATCGCGCCGCAAAATCGCTAATGGCTCGGCGCCGCCACCGACGCGCGGCGGATCAGCGTCGACAGGAAAAGCGACGGCTCCTCGACGATATCCTCGCCGTCGAGCCCTGCGGTCAATTTGAGTGCGGCGGAGCGCGCCATCGAAGCGATCGGCCAGCGCACCGTCGTCAGCGGCGGCCAGACATGCGCGGCAACGGGCGTATCGTCGAACCCGACGATCGACAGATCCTTCGGGATATCGAGCCCGCGTTGCCGCGCGGCGTGCATCACGCCCGCCGCCATCTCGTCGTTGCACGCGAAGATCGCGGTCGGGCGCGGCATCAGGTCGAGCAGCCGCTCGGCCGCGGTCAGCCCCGATTCGAAGGTGTAATTGCCGTCGGCGATCATGCTGCGCGGCAAGGCGATTCCGGCATCGGCGAGCGCTTGCTCGAAGCCCAATCGCCGCTCGCGCGCCGAGCGGAAGCCATGCGGCCCAGCGATCAGCCCGATCCGCCGATGCCCCTGCGCGATGAGATATTCGGTCGCGCCGCGCACCGCCTCGCAATCGTTCGACGCGACCATGTGATCGTCATCGTCGAGCGGCGCCGACCCCATGCGGACATAGCGACAGCCGATCTCGGCGCACAGCTTGGCGATCGTGTCATTCTCGCTGATCGGCGGGAGCAGCACGAGCCCGAACAGCCGTTGACGCTCGAGGAAATGGCGCAGATCGACCAGCATCGTCGCCGATCCGCGATCGACCGGGCGGACCACCAGCTCGAATTCGGTGCCGTGCAGCGCTTCGAGAATGCCCTGCTGGACGTTCATCACCATCTGCGCGTTGGGATTGTCGTGGACGAGCCCGATCAGGAAATTGCGCCGCAGTGCCAGAGCGCGCGCCTGCGGATTGGGGATGTAGGCGAGCTCGGCGATGACATCTTCGACACGGCGGCGCGTATCGTCGTTGAGCAGCGGCGAGCGGTTGATCACCCGGCTGACGGTCTTCTTCGAAACGCCCGCGATCCGCGCGACATCGTTGATCGTCGTTTGTCCGCTGCTCTTCATCGGCCATGACATAATCGCCCCGGGGCGGGCTTGGCTAGTGGCCTGACCAAAACACGGGCAAGCCTTGCCAAGCGCGCGCGCGCTGGGGCACAGCGCTGATACCGGTTACCGAAAGACCTTTGCCGTGCCCAAAGCGCTTCTGATCCATCCCGACGACACCGTGGCGACGCTGGTCGAGCCCGCGTTTTCCGGCGATACGCTCACCTTCGGAACGCAGCAGGTGACGGCGCTGGCCGACACGCCGAGCGGCCACAAGATCGCGATCCTGCCGATCGCCAAGGGCGCGCCCGTGATCAAGTTCGGCTTCCCGATCGGCACCGCCACCGCCGACATCGCGGTCGGCGCGCACGTCCATTCGCACAATCTTGCGACCGCGCTCGACGGGACGCTCGACTATCGCTTCACGCCGGGCGTAGTCGCCTCGCCGCCGGCCGACCCGGACCACGCGACCTTCCAGGGCTATGTTCGCGCCGACGGCCGAGTCGCGACGCGCAACGAGATCTGGGTGCTGCCGACCGTCGGCTGTGTCGCGCGCACCGCGACGCGAATCGCCGCGCTCGCCGATGCGGCGCTCTCCCACGCGAGCGGCGATGGCGCGATCGACGGCGTCCATGCCTTCACGCATCCGTTCGGCTGTTCGCAGCTTGGCGACGATCTCGACGGGACGCGCAGTATCCTTGCCGCGCTTGCCTGCCATCCCAATGCCGGTGGCGTGCTGATCGTCGGGCTCGGCTGCGAATCGAACCAGATCGCTGCGTTGCTCGAGGAAATCCCGGCGGCGCGGCGCCCGATGGTCCGCACGCTGGTGACGCAGCTTGCCGGCGACGAAATCGACGAAGGCGTCGCCAAGGTCGCCGAGCTCGTCGCGCTCGCGCGCGCCGAGCGCAGCACGGTCGGGCTCGACCGGCTCGTGCTGGGCGTGAAGTGCGGTGGGTCGGACGGGCTGTCGGGGCTGACCGCCAACCCGCTCGTCGGGCGGATCAGCGAGCGCGTCGTCGCGGCGGGCGGCAGCGTCGTGCTGACCGAAATCCCCGAAATGTTCGGCGCCGAGCGCCTGCTGATGGACCGCGCAGTCGATGAGCGCGTGTTCGACGGGATCGTGACGATGGTCAACGATTTCAAACGCTATTTCCTCGATCATAATGAGCCCGTTTCGGAGAACCCCTCGCCCGGCAACGTCGCGGGCGGGATCACCACGCTCGAGGAAAAATCGCTCGGCGCGGTGCAGAAAGCGGGCCGCGCGGCGGTGTCGCAGGTGCTGGCTTATGGCGGGCGAGTTTCGTCGACCGGGCTGACGCTGCTCGAAGCGCCGGGCAACGACGCCGTGTCATGCACCGCGCTCGCCGCGGCGGGCGCGACCGCGATCCTGTTCACGACCGGCCGCGGCACGCCGCTCGGCTTCCCCGTGCCGACGCTCAAGATTGCGTCGAACAGCGATCTCGCGACGCGGAAACCCGGCTGGATCGACTTCGACGCCGGCGCGGTGCTCGAGCACGGTTTCGCGCCGGTTGCCGAAGCGCTCGCCACGACGCTATGCGCGATCGCCTCGGGGGCTGCGACCGCGGCCGAACGCAATGGCGAGCGCGAGATCGCAATCTGGAAACGGGGTGTCACGCTGTGAACCGACTTGAGTATGCAGCGCTCGACGCGCTCCCCGCCGCGATCGCCCGCCCCGCGCGCACCGCCCCGCCTGCCACCGGGATCGTCCATTTCGGCCCCGGCGCGTTCCACCGCGCGCACCAGGCGAGCTATATCGACACGCTGCTCGATGGCGACCCGAGCTGGGGAATCGCCGCGGTCTCGCTGCGCAGCGCTGGCACCGTCGAGGCGCTGTCGGCGCAACAGGGGCTCTACACGCTCGCGATTCGCGATGCCGCGCCAGGGTTCCGCGTGATCGGCGCGCATAGCCGCTTCCTCGGCCCCGACGATGCTGCAGAAACGCAGGCGCTGCTCGCCGACGCCGAGGTGAAGCTCGTCACGACGACGGTGACCGAGAAGGGCTATTGCCTCGCAGCCGATGGCAGCCTCGATCTCGCGCATCCCGACGTGGTGCACGATCTCGCCGCGCCTGCAGTACCACGCAGCGTGATCGGCTGGATCGTCGGCGGCCTCGCCGCACGGCGCGCGGCGGGCACCCCGCCCTTCGTGATGATGCCGTGCGACAATCTTGCCAATAACGGCGCCAAGGTGAAGGCCGCGCTGGTGGCGTTCGCCGCCACGACCGACGCCGATCTTGCCGCCTGGATCGAGGCGCAGGTGCTCGTTCCCGGGACGATGGTCGATTCGATCACCCCCGCCAGCGACGCGGCACTGTACGAAACCGTCGCCGCCGCGCTCGGCGTCGGGGACCGCGCCGCGGTCCAGCGCGAGGCCTTCACGCAATGGGTGATCGAGGATGTCGGCTCCCCCGTCTGCGCCGCCCTCGCGCGCGCCGGGGCGACGCTGACCGACAATGTCGCGGGCTATGAACAGGCCAAGTTGCGCGTGCTCAACGGGTCGCATTCGACGCTCGCTTATGCCGGGTTGCTGCGCGGCCATGCCAGCGTGTCCGAGGCGATGGGCGATGTCGCGCTCGCCGGTTTCGTCGATGCGATGATCCGCGAAGACATCGTGCCGACGCTGCAGCCGGTCGCCGGGCTCGATCATAATGCGTACCGCGAAGCCGTGCTCGCGCGCTTCCGCAACCCCGCGATCGTCCACCGGCTCGACCAGATCGCCGCCGATGGCAGCCAGAAGATCCCCTATCGGCTCGGCGATACGCTCGCGGCGCACCGTGCGCGCGGCGAAATGCCACAGCATGTCGTCATCGCGCTCGGCTGCTGGGTCGCCTTCCTGATGCAGCGCGCACGTGCCGGCGTGCCGATCCTCGACCCGGCGGCCGCCGCACTCGCCACCGCCGCTGCCGAGGGCGGCGCCGCGACCGTGCTCGATCGGCTGATCGCCGCAAAGCTTGGCTTTTCGGGCGAATTGGCCGGTGATCCCGCCGCCGTCGCAGCGATTGCCGCCGCCGCACAGGCTGCGTTCGATGGCGATTGGGCGATGCTTTCGTCCGATTGAGCGGCGCGCGCGCCGCGATCCGTCGCACCCCCTCTTGTCAATGACACCGGTTTCCCATACCCAGTCGCGACAAGCCGATCGAACGGCACGAGGGGGGATTGCGGCACGTGACGTCCGAAACCGGTCAAACGAATATCACGCGGATCGCCAGCGAATTCGTCACGGCGCGGCGTAACGCCACCGCCCTGGTCGAATATCCCGGCACGATGCCAGCAGCGCTCGCCGAAGCCTATGCGATGCAGGACGCCGCGATCGCGCTGACCGACAAGCCGATCGCCGGCTGGAAGGTCGGGCGGATCAACCCGCCATTCGAAGGCGCCGACCGCCTCGCCGGACCGATCTTCGCCGACCAGACCTTCGACGAAGGCGACACGCCGCGCGCGATGCCCGTCTTCGCCGGTGGCTTCGCCGCCGCCGAGGCCGAGTTCCTGCTGCGCATCGGCACTGCGCCCGACCCCGCCAAGCCCGACTATACGCTCGCCGAGGCGACAGCGCTGATCGACCGCGTCTGCGTCGGCATCGAGATCGCGAGCTCGCCTTTCGGCGGGATCAACGATCACGGCGCAGGCGTCACCATTTCCGACTTCGGCAACAATAACGGGCTCGTCATCGGCGCCGACGTGTCCGACTGGCGCGACATCGACGTCAACGCCTGGCCGGTCGAACTGACGATCGACGGCGTCACGACCGGCGTCGCGACCGCCGCGACGATGCTCGACGGCCCGTTCGGCGCGGCGCGCTTCCTGTTCGAGCTGATGGCGGCGCGCGGGATCGCCTTGTCTGCGGGACAATGGATCTCGACCGGCGCGGTCAGCGGCGTGCATCCGGTCGCGATCGGTGCGAAGGTCGTCGCGATCTTCGATAACCGCCTGCAGGTGGCGTGCAGCATTTCCGCGCAATAGCGAGACCCCGACGATTTTCGGAAAAAAGGCCCAGCATAGGGCCGCCGACAGGAGAGCGATGATGGCGACGGCCGAATTTCCGATCGACAGCACGGGCAGCGCCGCAGTGGCGGGCGCGAGCGGGCGGTATCGCTGGCTGATCTGCGGGCTACTGTTTGCGGCAACCGCGATCAACTATGTCGACCGGCAGATGATCGGACTGCTCAAGCCCAACATCTCGGGCGAATTCGGCTGGGACGAGAACGCCTATGCCGACATCGTCTTCTGGTTCCAGGCGGCCTATGCGATCGGCTATATCAGCTTCGGATCGATCGTCGACCGGCTCGGCGCGCGCGTCGGCTATTCGCTGGCCTTCATCATCTGGACCGCGGGCCACACCTTGTGCGGTTTTGCCGGATCGACCTTGCAGTTCGCCGCCGCGCGCGCGGTGCTGGGGCTCGGCGAATCGGGCAATTTCCCGTCGGGGATCAAGGCCGTGTCGGAATGGTTTCCGGCACGCGAACGCGCCTTCGCCACCGGCCTGTTCAACGCCGGCGCCAATATCGGCGCGGTGATCACGCCGCTGATCGTCCCCGCGATCACGCTCGCCTTCGGCTGGCGGATGGCGTTCATCGTCACCGGCGTGGCGAGTCTGGTCTGGCTCGTCGCGTGGATCGCGATCTATCGCCGCCCGCGCGAACAGCCGCGCGTGTCGGCGGCCGAGCTTGCGTACATCGAGAGCGACCCCGCCGATGCGAGCGGAAAGATGCCGTGGATCCAGCTGCTCGGCTATCGCGAGACCTGGGCCTATGCGCTCGGCAAGTTCCTGATCGACCCGATCTGGTGGCTCTTCCTGTTCTGGACGCCCGATTTCCTGTCGAAGGCATACCACCTCGATCTCAAGAGCTTCGGCCCGCCGCTTGTCGTGATCTATCTTATCTCCGATTTCGGCAGCATCGCGGGCGGTTGGTCGTCGTCGAAACTGATGAAGCGCGGCTGGAGCGCCAATCGCGCGCGCAAGACGGTGATGCTGGCGTGCGCCTTTCTCGTCATGCCGATCTTCTTTGCGCAATATGTCGCCAATCTGTGGGCGGCGGTGGCGATCGTCGGGCTGGCGACCGCGGCGCACCAGGCCTTCTCGGCCAATCTCTACACGATCCCGTCGGACATGTTTCCGCGCAAGGCGGTCGGCTCGGTCGTCGGGATCGGCGGGATGGTCGGCGCGATCGGCGGGATGGGGATGGCCAAGTTCACCGGCTACATCCTCCAGACGACGGGCAGCTACACGCTGATCTTCGCGGTCGCGGGCAGCGTCTATCTGATCGCGGTCGGCGTGATCCATCTCCTCTCCCCGCGCCTGGCTCGCGTCGATGCGCTGTAAGGTCGGACTGGCGAGCCTGATCGCGATCGCGGTCGCGTCGCCCGCTGCGGCGCAGGATGCGACTGGGTTGCTCTTCCGCGCCTCGGCCGATACCAGCCTGACTGCCGATGTGGCAGTCGGCGATCCCGTCCCGAACTTCCGCAGCAATGTGACCGTCGTCCCCAACGGCGCGATCGGCGGCGCGGCGCGCTGGGCCGATGACGGCTATGTCGCGTGGAAGGCGCCAGGCAATTTTCGCGCGCAGCGCGGCACGCTGAGCTTCTTCTGGCGGCCGCGCGACCCGCTCGGCCAGGCGCCGTTCGTGATCTTCCGCACAGGGTTCGCCGATCACAGCAGCTGGGACATGGCGTTCCTGCGGATCGACTGGAACGGCCACGGCTTCGACGCCTTCGTCACCGACGCCAATTTGTCGCGAATCCGCGTCTCGTGGACGATCCCGCAAACGCCTGCGGCCGATGCCTGGAAGCACATCGCCTTCGCCTGGGACGAGACCAAGGGCGTCCAGCTGTTCGTCGACGGCGCGCTCGTCGCACGCAAGGATCAAGTCGCCGATCTCGATTCGGGGCTCGACCAGTTCGGGCTCGCCGGCCGCGTGATGTCGCCGCACCAGGTGCAGAGCCGCTATCATTTCATGCGCGGCAGCGATCTCGACGAGATTCGCGTCTACGATCACATGCTGCGCCCCGAGGATGTCGCGGCACTCGCCGACAAGCGCGAGCCTGCCGCCGCGGCGGCGCCTGACACTACCGGCCGGCGCACCGCCTGGCTCCACCGCTACGGCTGGGACAAGACGCTGCCGCCGCTGCTCGACGCGCCCGTCACCACCGTGCGCAAGGTCGAATTCGCCGACGCGAAGGATCTCAAGCAATGGATGTGGAAGGGCGTCGACGGCATCGCCGAGACGACCTGGCCCGGCGTCTACAACCGCTCGAAGCTCCCCGGCCGCGACGATTATTTCGAGCTGCCCGATTGGAACGTCTATGTCGAAGGCGGCAAGCGCTACGATCTGACCGTCCCGGCGGGCGAGCGCTTCAACCGCGTCGAGATCCGCGGCGCGGCCTATGGGTCGCTGCTGTGGTCCGAGGGCGGCGCATCCTCGACGCTCGCGACGCGGGCGAAGGGCGTCGTGCGTAGCGTCACCAGTACGCCCGAGCGGCAGGGCGGCACGCTGAGCTTCGTCAACACGATGCAGGAGCAACCGATCCAGGAGCTGTGGGCGTATGACGTCCAGGCCGGGGCCGAGCCGGCGGGACGTTTCAAACTTTCCTACACGCTCGATGCCAACGCTTCGACCCGGATCGCGTCGCTTGCCCCGCTCGAGAGCTTCATCGCCGGGCGATACGCGCCCGATGAGCGCAGCACCGTCGTCGCGCTGCCGAGCGCGGGGATCAAGGCCGCGGTCGGTGCGGGCGCGGCGGGTGCCGGTGCGCCCGTCCAGCCGCGCAGCGCGGGCCTGCCGATCGTCCACATCCTCATTCCGGCGAGTCTGGGCGACGCCTATCCCGACAAGCCGCTCGCGCGCGCGTTCGATTACGGATGGCAGAACCTCCATGACGGGCTCGACGGCATCGCGCTCGACTTGCCCGCGCTGAAGGGCAGCGGCCCGATCGCGCTGAACATCCGCGTGAAGGACCCGATCTGGCCCGCGCGCGACATGATCGACCTGTCGGTCGCGGTCCGCCCCGGCGAGGCCCGCACGCTGTGGCTCGACCTGCGCGACCGCATCCTGTCGAACGACAGCCTCTATCTCAGCATCGCGTCGAGCGACGCGGGCTTCGACGCCGCCGCGCTCAACGGCGCCAAGATCCGCCTGGTGTTCAAGGACCGCGCCGCAGCGCTTCCCGAACATATCGCCGACCGGCTCAACCAGGTGAAGGACAATTGGGGCTTCCTCGTCGAGGAGCACACCGCCTCGAAGCGCGAGGCGCTCTACGCGCGCGTGTTCGGCGACATTACCGATTTGCTGCGCGTCGATCCCGACAATGTCCTCGCGCGGCAATATTGGGCCGACATCGATTATCGGCCCGAGAACATGCCCGCCTTCGTGCAACCCACCGCCCCCGCAGGGGTCCCGCTGTGGGCGTTCCGCCAGCTCGAGGATCTCAAGCTCACACGGCAGTTCGTCGACTGGTGGATCAACCATCGCCAGGTCCCGTACGGCGATTTCGGCGGCGGCATTTCCGACGATACCGATCTGACGCAGCAATGGCCGGGCCTCGCGCTGATGGGCGTCGAGCCCGACAAGATCAACGCCTCGCTGCGCGCGCTCGCCGATGCGGCGTACAAGAACGGCATGCGCGTGAACGGCCTCGGCTATATCACCACCGACGAGCTCCACGCTTATGAAGAAGGGCTCAATTCCGACGCCGAGCGGCTCTATCTCAACTGGGGCGAGCCGATCGCGGTCGAGCGGCTGATGGCGACCGCCAAGGCGCTCCAGGGCGTGATCCTCAGGAACCCCGCCGGGCATCTCCACTTCGCCAGCAACTGGTATGGGGGGCGCACGATGTACCGCGAAGGCGCGTGGGAGTGGCAGAAGCCGTATAGCTGGACGGTGATGCACGCGCCGATCCTGCTCGGCCTCTACAACGGCAACGCCGCGGCGCGCGGTCTCGTCACCGGCACGGTCGATGGCTGGATGGCGCATGGCAAACAGGGCGACGACGGGCTGTGGTCCTACCCCAACGAAATCAACTGGCGCAGTGACGCCACGCGCGTCGGCGATGGCGGTGGGGTGACGACGCCGCTGCAATCGGCGTGGGCGGCATGGCGCTTCACGGGCGACGCGAAATATCTCCGCCCGATCGAGGCGCGCGCGGCGAAGGGCGGCGGCGCGGCGCTCGCCGAGTTCAACGAGAATGCCTTCACCGCGCTCCCCCAAGGCTCGGCATTACTGGCACGCGCGGCGAAGGGCGACGAGGCGTTCGCACGCTACGCCGCCTGGTCGGCAAGCGGCGATCTCGGCACGCTCGCCGCGCTCCACGCCGACGCGATCGCCGACAAATCGCAGCATATGGCGATGTACACCGAAGGGCATTGGTGGTCCGACCGTGTCGAGCAGCCCAACGAAATCCTCCAGCGCGAACGGCTCGGCGGGATCGCGCTCAAGCGCAACCAGACCTGGCCGGGCAACACGGTGAGCTGGCGCTTCGCCCAAGCCGGGGCTGCGGAACAGGTCGCGATCCTGCTGCCGAACGCGACGCCGACGCACTTCCGCGTGCTCGGCTACAATATCGGCGCGACGGCACAGGCCGCGACGATGACGACCTGGAATGTCACCGCCGGCCGCTGGTCGATGACGCGCGGCACGACGACCGACGACGGCAAGACGATGATCGCGGTCGGCCCAGCGGAGGCGATCACGCTCGAACGCAGCGCGAGCGTGCCCGTGGCGTTCGCCCCCACTGCGATGACGGTCTACGCTTTCGCGCTCGTCACGCCATCGGCGCCCGTCGAGACGCGGCCCGATCTCGGCATCGGCCGTGACGACATCCGGGTCGAGGGGCGCACCGTGCGCGTCACCGTCCACAGCCTCGGCGCGGTCGCGACGCCGCGAGCGCGCGTTTCGCTGTGGGGCGACGCGATGCTCGCCAGCGTCCCGCTTGCCCCGCTTGCCGCGCCGAGCGATCTGCTGCCCCGCACCGCCACGGTCACGCTGACGATCCCCGCCGGACGCGATCCGCACCAGCTCGCAATTCAGGTCGATCCGCTCGACGACACAGCCGAAGTGACGCGCCAGAACAACCGCGTGGCGCTCGCCGACCGCGTGCGATGACGACGCGGCGCGCGGTCCTCGCCGGCGGCGCGGCGCTCGCCTTGCTGCCATGGCGCGCGCGTGCGGCCAGCGACGCCTTGCGCGCGGCACTCGACACCGCACGCGCCGAGCGCGATCCGGTCACGGCATTGCGCTTTCTCGCGCCCTTCGATGCAGCCGCACTCTCGCCGGCCGCGCGGCTCGATCTCGTGACGGCGCGCGCAGGGCTCGCGGTCGATGCCGCGATCGTCGCGCGCGGGGTCGATCCGCGCGCCAAGCCGAGCGGCACCCACGATGCCGGCCTGCTCACGCTCCTGCTGCGCCGCAAGCTGGGCGACGGCGTCACGCTCGACGCCGCGACACACCGGCTCGAGCGCGAACGCGCGCGCTGCGAGGTGCAGGCGGCGCAACTGTTCGCTGCGATCGGCATCAGCGGCACGACGACCGGCGCGGGCTTCACGCGGCTATGGCAGGACGAGCGCGACCTGTACCCCGATTCGGACGCCGGTCGCGATGCCGCGGTGGCCGACATGAACCGCTGGCTCGCGATGTTCAGCGCGCAAGTGCCGGCGCTGATCGGTCCCGTGCCGCGCTACGCGCTCGACGTCGCCGCGATCCGGCCGAGCGCCACCGACATCGCCGCCGGCCGGATCGGTGCGCGCACGCTGCCGACGCCCGGTCATACCGGCGGCTACCGCGTCGATCTCACGCATGTCCACGATCGACCGCGCTGGACGCTCCCCAGCGTCGTCGCGCACGAACTCGTCCCCGGGCACATGATCCAGCTGCCGATCGAGGCGATCGCCGATCCGCATCCGCTGCGGCTCGACTATGCACCGTGCTTCCCCGAAGGCTGGAGCATCGCGATCGAGCAGCGGATCGCGCAGGACGGGGGCTATGCACGCGACCCCCGCGCCGCGCTCGGCCAGCTTCACTGGCGGCTGTTCCGGATCGGGCGCGCGCTCGCCGATCTCGCGATCCACCGCGACGGCCAGTCGATCGACGAGGCGCGCGCGCGGTTGGTCGCGTGGCAAGGCGAGCCCGTCGCCTTCGCGCCGTTCGACGCCGATCTCGCGCGAATCGCGCAGGATCCGATGACGCGCACCGCCGAAATGCTCGCCGCGCTGGCGGTCGAGGACGGCGCGCAGCGGCGCAGGGGCGCTGCGCTGCGCCGCTACCATCAGGCGATTCTCAAGGACGGGCGGATGCGCCGCGAGGAGATCGCCCGCCGCGCGCGGCACTGAAGACCGCTCCCCCGTGCCGCTGCGGATCGCAAACCAGTGTCAATTCCGCTGGACAGGCATGCGCCGATAGTGTCGAATATGCCGGGCGGGAGAGACTTCAGACCAACAGGAGCAGGATCATGCGCACACCATCAACGATGCGGATTGGCCATATTATCTTCGGCGTGTCATGCGCCGCGCTTGCGCTGACGGCGTGCGCAAAGAAAGCCGAAACCGAACAGACCAGCACTACCACGACGACCGAGACTGCGGCTGCCACCGCGCCGGCCGCAGCGCCTGCGACGGCACCGGGTGCCGCTGCGCCCGCCGCCGCGGCTGCGGTCGCTGCAGACAATGTCGACACGATCGCCGGGGTCAAGCTCGCCGCCTATACCGGCGACGCCAAGAAGGGCGAGGCCGACTTCATCACGTGCAAGACCTGCCACGCGATCGAAGCGGGCGTGAACAAGATCGGGCCGTCGCTGCACGCCGTCGTCGGGCGCAAGGCCGGGATCATTCCGGGCTTCGTCTATTCGACCGCCAACAAGAATAGCGGCATTACCTGGACCGAGGAAAAGCTGTTCCAGTACCTCGAAAATCCGCAGCGCATCGTCCCCGGCACCAAGATGTCGTTTGCCGGTTGGCCAACCGACCCGCAGAAGCGCGCCGACGTCATCGCCTATCTCAAGGCAAATTCGTAAACACCGCTTGAGCGATCGTCACTCCGGGCCTTGGCCTGGGGTGGCGATCACCCGCCCCGATTACCGCGCTTGCCGCGCGCGCCTACCGCGATCACGCAGCATCAGGTCGGCAAGGTGCGCCGGAAACGACAGAACCAGCGCGAGCGCGATCCACGGCCACGCCATCCCGACCAATGCCGCGCGCAATGCCAGCAGCAGTATGACACCGGGCAACAGACACGCCGCCGCCGCGCGCAGCGTCCAGCCTTTCCACCGCGTCAACCACATCGCCTCGAGCAGCACGATGCCGAGGATCAAGTCGATCGCGTGCCCCCGCGCATAGAGCCAGTCGGCAAGCGCGCTCACCCAAACGGCCCGTTGAGCCGCGCAATCGTCATCGTGAGATAGCCGGCGAAGGTGACCACACCGAGATACGGCAGCAGCAGCAAAGCCGCCGCGAGCGAACGCGGCCACAGCGTGTAAATCCACACCACGATCGCGACCCACCACGCCACCGCCTCCACCGCCGCCCAATCGGGCCGATGCAGCCGGAAGAGCAACACGCTCCACACGATGTTGAGGAAACCGGTGAGCGCGAACAGCCCGATCATCCACTCGGCGCCGTGCCGGTCGGGGATCGCGCGCCAGCCGGTGACCGCAGCGCAAGTGGTGATCAGGTAGATCGTCGTCCACACGACGCCATACGCCGCCTCGGGCGGGGCCCAGCGCGGCTGCACCAAGCCGTGATACCACGGCCCGATCTCAGTGATCGTCCCCCCCATCACCGCGACGAGCAGCGCGGCACACGCCGCAACCGCGATCGGCAAGCCCCAGGCGGGGTGCACGACGGATGGTGTGCGCCTCATGCCGGTGCCAGCCCGAGCAAATGGCGCATGTCCTTGAGGAAGATGCGGACATGCGCGACCGGCTTCGCGCGAACGAGTCGCTTGTGCATATAGGCGTCCCAGGTCAGCCGCTGGACGTCGGGATCCTCGCAGATCTTGACGAAGCGCTCGCGCCGCTTGTCGTTTGCGTACCAGAAATATTGCATGATCCCGAGGATCCAGAAAACCCGGCCGTGCGCGCGCAGGAAGCGCTTGCGCGCTTGCCGCAGCACCGCCGCCTTGCCCGTCACGAGATACGCCTCGATCGCCTCGGCGGCGTAGCGCCCCCCCGCCATCGCATAATAGATGCCCTCGCCCGACGCCGGCGCGACGACGCCGGCAGCGTCGCCTGCAACCAGCACGTCGCGGCCATTGTCCCAGCGTTTGAGCGGCTTGAGCGGGATCGGCGCGCCTTCGCAGCGCAGCGTCTCGCATGCATCGAGCCCGGTCTGCGCCCGCAGCGCCGCGACCGATGCGCGGAGCGCGAAGCCCTTGCGTGCGCTGCCCACGCCGACGCTCGCGGTGTCGCCGTGCGGAAACACCCAGGCGTAGAAGTCGGGCGAATGCTTGCCCTGATAGAAGACGTCGCAGCGCGCCGGGTCGAAATCGGCGCTGCCATCGGCAGGGGCGGCGATGATCTCGTGATAGGCAAAGACGCACGGTACCGGCGGAACCCCCGTCAGCTCGGTCCGCGCGACCTCGGAGCGTGCCCCGTCGGCGCCGATCACGCAGCGCGTCGAAATGCGCTGCTCGGCCTCGCCGCGCGCACCGCGCACCACGACCACCGGATGCCCGTCATCGCGTTCGATCCGCGCGAAGCTGCCGGTGCGCCGCTCGGCCCCCGCCAACGCGGCGCGTGCGCGCAACCATTCGTCGAAATCGGCGCGATCGACCAGCCCGACGAAACCGTCGCCGACAGGCATGTCGACCGACTTGGCCGATGGCGCGACCATCCGTGCGGCGGTGGCACGCGCGACGAGCAAATGCTCGGGTATCTCGAAATCGAGGATCGCGCGCGGTGGGATCGCCCCGCCGCACGGCTTGATCCGCCCGCCGCGGTCGAGCAGCAGCACGCGGCGTCCGCTGCGCGCGAGGTCGGTCGCGGCGGTTGCCCCCGCGGGCCCGCCGCCAATCACAACACAGTCGAAATCGGGTGTCATATCGTCACCTCGCGGCCAATCGCGCCGGCGCGGCGCGGTGCATCGATCGAAACAGCGGCGGCAATGAGGAACAACAGCGCCTCCGCGCCAAACACGAGCATGAAGGTCTCGGGCAGCGAGCCGAGCATCGCACGCCCGACGTCGACCGCGACTGCACCGGTCAGCCCGCCAAGCCCGAACGCGATCGCTTGCGCCGCGCCCCACACGCCCATCCGCAAGCCCGCTTTCGCTTCGCCGTCCGCGCCCGCCAGCGCCATCATCGCGCCGATCGCGGCGACTGCGAACACGCCATTGGCAAAGCCAAGCGCAAAGATATTGGCAAGGATCGGCCAGCCCGGCCCGACGCGCGCCGCCAGCGCGAGCCCCGCCAGCGCCAGCGCCGACCCGATACACCCGCCGACGATCCAGCGTTGCAGCGTAGTGCCGCGCCGCGCATCGAACGCGCCCCCGGCAAGCCCAACCACGATCATGCCGAGCAGCACGCCGCCATGCTGGATCCCCGAAACCTGAGTCGACTGGCTCGGCGTCATCCCGAAGCGCAACCCGGTAAAGGGCTCGAGGATCAAGTCCTGCATCGCGTATGCGAGCATCGACAGGAAGACGAAGCCGGTAAACCCGCGCGCGCGGCGATCGGCCCACAGCGCTGCGAGCGCCGGGCGGAGCGGAACGCGCGCGGCAGGAGTCGCTGGACGCGGTGTCCCGCCCGCTGCTTCGACCCCCCAGATCGCCACCGTCGCGAGCAGGAAGGCGGCGCTGGCGATGCCGTCGACCACCAGCTGCAACCGCGCGAACGAGAAGGGATCGATGAGCTTGCCCGCCACGCCCGCCGACACCACGATCCCGACGACCATCATGATCCAAGTGATAGACGCCGCCGCCGCACGACGCTCGGGTGCAACGCGGGTGGCGAGGACCGCGAGCAGCGACGTTCCCGCTGCCCCGACACCTGCGCCGATCAAGCTGAAGCCGAGCACCGCGATCGCGATCCCCATCGCGGCCGACTGCGCGACCACTCCGACCGCCGCGACCGCGAGCATCGCCCCGCATGCGAGCACCGCCATCCCGCCAATCACCCACGGCGTCCGCCGCCGGCCACTGTCCGAGCGATGCCCCCATAGCGGGCGCGAGAGCTGCACCGCATAATGCCACGCGACGAGCCCGGCGGGCAGCGCCGCGGGCAAGGCGTATTCGACCACCATCACGCGATTGAGCAGCGACGTCGCCAGCATCACGATCGCGCCGATCGCGCTTTGCACCAGCCCCAACCGGACGATACCGACCCAGCCGAGCCCCGCCTGCGATCCCGCGCGCGTCATAGCCCGAGCACTCCCCCGAGCCCGAGCGCCGAGGCCAGCATGCCGAGGACATACAGGCTCGTGCCCGTCGCATTGTACCACGGCGTGAAGCGCAGCGGATCGCGCAGCAGGCGCGTCATCAACGCCAGCTGCCCGACGAGCAAGGCGGTAACGCTCGCCGCGACGAGCGAGTGCTGCCACAGCCCGAGCAGCACGATCACGCCGATTTGCGGGAGGATCATCACGCTACAGGCGAGCCGCGCCGCACGATCGACGCCCAGCGTCGCCGGCAGCGAGCGGATCCCCATCGCGCGATCGCCTTCGACCGCCTTGAAATCGTTGAGCGTCATGATGCCGAACGCGCCGGCACTGTACAGCAGCAGAATCGCGAGGATCTGCGGCGACGGGAACGCCCCCGCCATCACCGCCGCGCCGGTAAACCAGGTCAGCCCCTCATAGGTCAGCGCCACCGCGATCGGCCCCCAGACCCCGCTTTGCTTGAGCCGGAACGGCGGCGCGCTGTACGCCCAGGCGAAGACCAGCGCGAGGCACGTCGCAGCGAACACCCAGCGGTCGGTCGCCGCCGCGACGACAAGCGCCAGCACGGTGCCGATGATCGCGATCCACAGACCCCATTGGCCGGCGATCCGGCCCGAGGGGATCGGCCGTCCAGGCTCGTTGATCGCGTCGACATGGCGGTCGAACCAGTCGTTGACCGCTTGGCTGGTGCCGCACACCAGCGGCCCGACGAGCAAGATCCCGGCGATGAGAAACGGCAACCGGCTCGCTACCGGCACGCCCGCCGACGCCACGCCGCAGCCGAACGCCCAGATCGGGGGAAACCACGTGATCGGCTTGAGCAGCTCGAGCACGTCGCGAAGCCGCGGAAGCTGCGGAGCAGCGAGCGAAGGAGTCGTCACACGTGCCATGCCGCAAAGCTATGGCGGACACGTTTCAACGTCAAATGATTTTGACACTTGCTGTGTCAAGCAGGGCTGTCAGTGCGTCAATTGTCGCCCGAGACAAGATTGCCCAATCCGTGCCGGTGGAGCTTGGAATAGAGGCTTTGCCGACTCACCCCGAGGATTTCCGCAGCCGATGCGCGATTGTCCGAGGTATAAGCGAGCGCCGCTTCGATGCAGAGCCGCTCGATCAAGTCGGTCGATTCGCGGACGATATCCTTGAGCGACATCCGCCCGACCAATTCGGTCAGTTGCTCGACCGATCGCGGCGCGGCGCGCTCCTCGGGCGCCACGCTGCTCAAGCGCCGCGCGACATTGCGGATCGTGAAGCCGTAGCATAGCGAATCGCCTTGCGGCGCAACGACGCCCGACAGCTCGATCTCTTCCTGCGCGCCGTTCTGACCGCGCAGAATCGTCGCGACGTTGCGGACGGCGGTATGATCACGGATCTGCGCGAGGATCAGGTCGAGATCGATACCGGGGCGCCCGAGCCATGTGCCGAGCGGCGCGCCGATCACGCGCTCGGCCGACGCAACGCCCGCCAGCTCGACGAACGCGGCGTTCGCGACAAGGATAGTGAGGTCGGCATCGGTCAGCACGAAGGCATCGGGCATGTGCTCGATGACATCCTCCACCGCCGCGGCATGCGAGGCGAGCACCGGCTGCGGCGCAGCAGCGACGATCCGCACGAGCAACAGCGCCGCGCGCCCCTGGCGGAACAGCCGCGCCGAGATTTCCGCATTGCCGTGTTCGCCAGCGAGCCGGACCGCGATCGACGGGAGATCGTCGGTCGCGCTCGCCGCGCCGAGATGCGCGATGAAGCTGTCCCGATCCTCGGCTGCGACGATCGCGCCGATCGACTGGTCCGCAAGGGCCCCGTCCGTGACGCCAAGCAGATTGAGCGCCGCCGGATTGCTCTCCCGGATGCGGCGCGTCGCGGCATCGACGATCAGGATCGGCTCGGTGCCGAGATCGAACAGCATGCGATAGCGCGCCTCGGCCTGGCGCAGCTTGATATAGTCGCGTTCGAGCGACTGCTGCGTCTGGAGCAAGCGCTGCTGGAGCGCCGCCGCCGCGCGCATCTCTCGACCGATCGCGATGATGCTGCCATCGGCACCCGTTTTCATGACGAGATAGCGGATCGGCACGTCGCCGCTGGGCAGGATGTGATTGACCTGCCGCCAGCGCGTCGACTCGCCATGCTCGGCAAGCATGTCGACGATCTTCGGCTGGCTTTCCGACGTGACGACATCGTGCCAGCGCTGGCCGACCCAGTCGCGCACGCCCTGCGCGTCGAGCTCGGCATTGGGGACCGCGATGTCGCGGATCACGCCAGCGGAATCGAGCACCAGCGCGACATCGCCTACCGAGGCAAGCAACGACACGGCTGCGTGGGGCGCAAGCGTGCGCACCACCGTTTCGGGATCGCAAAAGGCATTGGGTGCAGGATGGGGGGGACGATCGTTCATCGCCGAACCGTTCATACTCCTGAAGTCCTTCGTCCCGCGGGGTGCCTGCCCCGCGCGACCCGAAATTAGATCAGCCCGTCATCGACGCAACAGCCTCCCGTGCCACCGCATCGACCAGCTCGCCAGCGACGCGAACCGCCGCACGCGCGTCGGGTGCCGTCCCGTCGGCACCGACCGCGGCCGCGCGGCTGGCATCAAGGGCAAACACTCGTCCGCCGACCATCACGCAAATCCGCGGATTACAAGACGCCGCACGGATAGCGCGCACGATCGAAGGCAAGGTCGCGATATGGCAGTCACACGTGATCGTCAATCCGACCAGGTCGAACCAAGTGTCGCGAACGCGCTCGAGCAACTGCGCCGTTGTCGCTTCGGCGATGCGATCGGTCATCCAGCCATTGGCGCAGAACAGCTCGTCGATGACGACGGTGCCGAAGCTGTGCTGATCGCCCTCGAGCGACGCGAACAGCGCGCGCCGTGCGAGATGCGGGATATGGCCATCGGGGGTGGTACGCCCGAAGACTTCGTGGACGACCTCCTGCAGCCGCCACAGGCCCATCGTCACATCGACGAAATCGCAGCGATCCTCTTCCCAGAACTGCCCGAGCATCCGCGCCGCGGGGGCGAGCAGATCGACCAGCAGCGTCTCGCGCGACACGCCGCGGGCCAGCAGCGCCTCGACATGCGCGAGCAGTTCGTCGGCCTCGACTTGCAGCGCGAGCGGCGCGAACGTCGCGACCTCGGTCTCGGCGATCCGATCGCTGTGCATGCCCTCGGCCGCGGCAATCGGCGCGGCGTGCGCAACGAGCAAGCGCGGGATGATCTCGCATTCGATCAAGTGATTTAGCGCGCGCGCCTTGTCAGCCGGAGGCGCGGGCTGCGTGGTATCGCGCCTTTCGGGCGTAGATCGATCGCGCAAGCGACTTAACCGCGCACGACCGCGCTGCACGAACTCTTCGAACCTGAGCACCGAAGCCACCCCGACTCTCCCGGTCTGGTTGATCACGCGACGTACGTCGGCGGCCATGTTTGGCTGGTCCGGCGACTCGCAACCTATGCCTCTCGGAAGTCCATGACAACGCACTATCGATGCGGCACCGCACCATTATGTCATAATTATTGGACGTCAATTTATATTGACACTCTGAATGGGCTGGCCCAGTCTTTCCTCACGACAAGTGGAGCGGGGAAATGCAGCAGAGCGGGCGTTCCGGCACGAAATTGAGCCCCCCGGCAGCTGTGGGGCTCTACACGCCCGAACAGCGGCTGCGGCGCGATGCGACTCGCTGGACGCTCGTCCAGGGGCTGCTTGCGCCGCTGCAATTCCTCGTCTTCCTGGTCAGCACGGTGCTGGTTCTGCGCTATCTCGCGACCGGACACGGCGCGACCGCGGCGACCGTCTCGATCGTGTTCAAGACGCTGACGCTCTACACGATCATGATCACCGGGTCGTTCTGGGAAAAGGCGGTGTTCGACCGCTGGCTGTTCGCCGACGCCTTCTTCTGGGAGGATGTCGTCAGCTTCCTCGTGCTCGGCCTGCACACCGCTTATCTGGCGATGCTGGCGTTCGGGCTCGGCAGCGAACGCGGGCGGATGCTCCTCGCGCTCGCCGCCTACGCCACCTATGTCGTCAACGCGACGCAATTCCTGCTCAAGCTGCGCGCCGCCCGGCTGCAGAGCAACGGCCACGCCGCGCGCTTGCAGGCGGTGACGGTATGACCGCGCTGACCCTGCCCGCGAGCAGCGACTGCGCACCCGCCCCGCGCGCCGTGTTGCGCGAGCGCGGCCAGCGCGAAGTGTTCTGCGGGCTGACCGGCATCATCTGGCTGCACCGCAAGGTGCAGGACGCGTTCTTCCTAGTCGTCGGCTCGCGCACCTGCGCGCATCTGCTGCAATCGGCGGCGGGCGTGATGGTGTTCGCCGAGCCGCGCTTCGGCACGGCGATCATCGAGGAGCGCGATCTCGCCGGGATGGTCGATTGCAATGCCGAGCTCGACCGCGTCGTCGACCGGCTGCTTGCGCGCCGCCCCGATATCAAGCTGCTCTTCCTGGTCGGCTCGTGCCCGTCCGAAGTGATCAAGCTCGACCTGTCGCGCGCGGCGCAGCGGCTGTCGCTCAAGCATTCGGGCGCGACGCGCGTACTCAATTATTCGGGTAGCGGGATCGAGACGACCTTCACCGAAGGCGAGGATGCGTGCCTTGCCGCGCTGGTGCCCGAGCTTGCCGCGACGGCACCTGGTGCGGCGCCCGAGCTGATGATCGTCGGCGCGCTCCCCGACGTGGTCGAGGACCAGTTCCTGCGGCTGTTCGCGCAATTGGGGATCCCGCGCGTCCACAGCTTCCCCGCGCGGCGCTCCGGCGCGATGCCGCCGGTCGGGCCCAACACGCGCTTCCTGCTCGCGCAGCCCTTCCTCGGCGAAACCGCGCGCGCGCTCGAAGATCGCGGCGCGGTGCGGCTCGATGCGCTGTTCCCGTTCGGCGCCGAGGGCACGACCGCCTGGCTCCACGCTGCCGCGGTCGCGTTCGGGATCGACGAGATGCACTTCCGCGCGGTGATCGCGCCCGGCCGCGAGCGTGCCAAGCGCGCGATCGCGCATGCGCGCGACCGGCTTGGCGGCAAGAGCATCTTCTTTCTCCCCGATTCGCAGCTCGAACTGCCGCTGGCGCGCTTTCTCGCGCAAGAGCTCGGCATGGTGCCGCTCGAAGTCGGCACGCCCTATCTCCACCGCGCGCATATGGCGCGCGAGCTCGCGCTGCTGCCCGCCGAGACGGTGATCAGCGAAGGGCAGGACGTCGACCGCCAGCTCGACCGCGTCCGTGCGGCGCGACCCGACTTGACGGTGTGCGGTCTCGGGCTCGCCAACCCGCTCGAGGCCGAGGGGCTGACGACGAAATGGGCGATCGAACTCGTCTTCTCGCCGATCCACGGCTTCGACCAGGCGGGCGATCTCGCCGACCTCTTCGCGCGTCCGCTGCGGCGGCGCGACGTGTTGAAGGTATGACGTCGGTGTCCGCGTCCGCTCCGCTCGACCGGGGGCTGCGATGCAGCTGACCGTCTGGACCTATGAGGGCCCGCCGCATGTCGGCGCGATGCGGATCGCGACCGCGATGGAGGGCGTTCACTACGTGCTTCACGCGCCGCAGGGCGACACCTATGCCGACCTGCTGTTCACGATGATCGAACGCCGTGGCAAACGCCCGCCGGTCACCTACACGACCTTCCAGGCGCGCGATCTCGGCAAGGATACCGCGGCGCTGTTCCAGACCGCGGTGCGCGAGGCGATCGATCGCTTCGCGCCGCAGGCACTGCTCGTCGGCGCATCGTGCACCGCCGAACTGATCCAGGACGATCCCGCCGGGCTCGCCTCGGCGCTGCGGCTGCCGATCCCGGTGATCGCGCTCGAACTGCCGAGCTATCAGCGTAAGGAGAATTGGGGCGCGGCCGAAACCTTCTACCAGTTGGTCCGCGCTTTGTGTCCGCCGGCAAAGGCCGAGGCCGAGCCGCGCAAGGATGGCCAACACAAGCCGAGCGCCAACATCCTCGGCCCGACCGCGCTCGGCTTTCGCCACCGCGACGACGTCGTCGAGATCACCCGGCTCCTCGGGACGCTCGGCATTGCCGTCAACGTCGTCGCTCCGCTCGGTGCGACGCCCGCCGACCTGGCGCGGATCCCCGACGCCGATTTCAACATCAGCCTGTATCCCGAGATCGCCGACACCGCGTGCCGCTGGCTCGAGCGCACGCACGGCCAGAAGACCGTCCGCACCGTGCCGATCGGCCACGGCGCAACGCGCGACTTCATCGCCGAGGTCGCCGCGCTTGCCGGCGTAGATCCGACCGCCGCACTCGATACGTCGCGGCTGCCATGGTGGAGCCGCTCGGTCGATTCGACCTATCTCACCGGCAAGCGCGTCTTCATCTTCGGCGATGCAACGCACGCCGTCGCAGCAGCGCGCGTCGCGCGTGATGAGTTCGGCTTCGAAGTGGTCGGCCTCGGCTGCTACAATCGCGAGTTCGCTCGGGAAATCCGCACCGCCGCTCAGCTGTACGGGCTCGAGCCGCTGATCACCGACGACTATCTCGAAGTCGAGGACGCGATCGCCAAGCTTCAGCCCGAGCTCGTGCTCGGCACGCAGATGGAGCGCCACATCGCCAAGCGGCTGCGCATCCCGTGCGCGGTGATCTCGGCGCCGGTCCACGTCCAGGATTTCCCCGCGCGCTACTCGCCGCAAATGGGGTTCGAGGGTGCGAACGTGCTGTTCGACACCTGGGTCCACCCGCTGGTGATGGGGCTCGAGGAACATCTGCTCACGATGTTCCGCGACGATTTCGAGTTTTCGGACCATGCGGGGGCGAGCCATCTGGGGCATGGCGCCGCCCCAATCCTCCCCCGCGAACCGCAGGAGGCGGCCCCTACGCCGTCAGCGAACGGTGGCGGGGAAGCGACAGCAGGTGTCGCGCCCGCCCCCCTCCACCCCTTGGCTGAAGGCGCCGAGCTGTCCCCCGCCCCCGCCCCCGCCGAAGCAGGGAAGGATCAGGAGGGCTGGTCCGCCGAGGCCGAGCGCGAGCTGCTGAAGATCCCGTTCTTCGTCCGCGGCAAGGCGCGCCGCAACACCGAGCGCTATGCCACCGAGCACGGCATCGCCGCGATCACGCTCGACACGCTCTATGACGCAAAGGCGCATTATGCCCGCTAGCGCAACCAGCCCCGCCGGCTCTGGATCGACCGCGGTCCACGTCGTCATCGTCACGCTCGACAATCATCTGGCGGGCGCGGTCCAGCGCGCGCAGGCGCGGCTGGCGCGCGAAAATCCCGGGATCACGATCGGCCTCCACGCCGCCGCCGATTGGGAGGAAAAGCCCGAAACGCTCGCCGCCGCCCGCGCCGACATCGCGCGCGGCGATATCGTGCTGGCGACGATGCTCTTCCTCGAGGATCATATCCGCGCGGTTCTGCCGCAGCTCGAGGCGCGCCGCGAGGACTGCGACGCGATGGTCGGGCTGATGTCGGGCGGCGATGTCGTCAAGCTCACGCGGATGGGCGACTATCGCATGGACCGCCCGAGCGGCGGAATGCTCGCCTTGCTCAAGAAATTGCGCGGATCCCCCAAGCCTGCGGCAAGCGGCGGCGCCAAGCAGATGGCGATGCTGCGGCGCCTGCCCAAAATCCTGCGCTTCGTCCCCGGCACCGCGCAGGACGTCCGCGCCTATTTCCTGACGATGCAATATTGGCTCGCGGCGTCGGACGACAACGTCGTCGAGATGATCCGCGCGCTGGTCGATCGCTATGCAGACGGCCCGCGCCGCGCGCTGCGGGGGACGATCAAGGCGCAGGCGCCGCGCGAGTATCCCGAAGTCGGCGTCTATCACCCCGCGCTGCCCGGCCGCATCGCCACCACCGCGACCGAACTGCCGCGTCGGCGCGATGCGCGCGGCACCGTCGGGCTGCTGATGCTGCGCTCGTACATCCTCGCCAAGGATGCCGGCCATTACGACGGCGTGATCGCCGCGCTCGAAGCGCGCGGTCTCGACGTGATCCCGGCGTTTGCCGGTGGGCTCGACGGGCGTCCGGCGATCGAGGCGCTATTCCAGCACGACGGTGTCGCGACGGTCGATGCGGTGATCAACCTCACCGGGTTCAGCCTGGTCGGCGGTCCTGCCTATAACGACGCCGCGGCGGCCGAAGCGGTGCTCGCCAAGCTCGACGTCCCCTACATCGCCGCGCATCCGGTCGAGTTCCAGTCGCTCCAGGCCTGGGCGGCGAATGCGCAAGGGCTGCTCCCGCTCGAATCGACGATGATGATCGCGATCCCCGAGCTCGACGGCGGCACCGTTCCGATGCTGTTCGGCGGCAAGTCCGACGGCACCGCCTGCACCGGCTGCGCACGCCACTGCAGCTTCCCCGACGCCACGACGCCGCGCGCGATGCAGCCCTGCAGCGAGCGCGCCGACATGCTGGCGGCGCGCGTGCTGAAACTGATCGCGCTGCGCCGTGCCGAGAATGCCGAGAAGCGTGTCGCAATCGTGCTGTTCAACTTCCCGCCCAACGCCGGTGCCGCGGGCACCGCGCAATTCCTCAGCGTCTTCGCCTCGCTCCACGCGACGCTCGCGCGGCTCGGGCGCGAAGGCTATCAGGTCGAGCTTCCTGCAGACGTCGATGCGCTCCGCGAGGCGATCCTCGGCGGGAACGCCGCGCGCTTCGGGACCGAGGCCAACGTCCACGCCAAGGTCGGCGCCGACGCGATCGTCGCACGCGAGACCTGGCTTGCCGAGATCGAGGCGTCATGGGGCCCTGCGCCGGGCAAATTGCAGTCCGATGGCACTTCGGTGCAGATCCTCGGCCGGCAGTTCGGCAACGTGTTCGTCGGCCTGCAGCCCGCGTTGGGCTATGAGGGCGATCCGATGCGGTTGCTGTTCGCGGGCCGCTTTGCCCCGACGCATGCCTTCGCCGCTTTCTACCGCTGGCTGCGCGAGGATTTCGCGGCGCACGCGGTGCTGCACTTCGGAACGCATGGCAGCCTCGAATTCATGCCCGGCAAGCAGACCGGGTTGAGCGCGGCCTGCTGGCCCGACCGGCTGATCGGCGATTTGCCCAACATCTATCTCTACGCCGCCAACAACCCCTCGGAGGGCGTGCTCGCCAAACGCCGCTCGGGCGCGACGCTGGTATCGTATCTCACGCCTGCGCTGACCAACGCCGGCGTCTACAAGGGCCTCGCCGCGCTGAAGGCGTCGGTCGAGCGCTGGCGTGTCGCCGCACCGGGCAGCGACGAAGCGCGCGACCTCGCCGAACTGATCCGCGACCAGGCCAACGACCTCGACCTCGCGCGTGCTCCGGCCGATGCCGGGGCTGCGCCGGCGCAGGACGACGCATGGATCGCCGACCTCGCCGCGCGCCTCTACGAGATCGAGCGCGAGCTGATCCCGCAAGGGCTCCACGTCGCCGGCGAAGCGGCGAGCCGCGAGGAGCGGATCGCGATGATCGCCGCCACGCTCCAGGCGCGCGGCGAAACGCTCCCGCCCGAGACGATCGTCGCTTTGGTCGACGGCACGCGCGCCGCCGACACGCCCTTGCTCAAGGACATGGCCGCGCTCGACGCTGCACTGTCGGCCAATGGCGAGATCGACGGCATCGTCACTGCGCTTGCCGGGCGCTACATCCACCCGGTCACCGGCGGCGACCTGCTGCGCAACCCCGAGATCCTGCCGACCGGGCGCAACATCCACGGCTTCGACCCGTTCCGCATCCCCTCGGCCTTCGCGGTCAAGGACGGCGCGGCCCAGGCGCAGCGGCTGATCGAGCGCAGCCTCGCCGATTCGGGCCACCTCCCCGAGACGGTCGCGATGGTGCTGTGGGGCACCGACAATCTCAAGAGTGAGGGCGCGCAGATCGCGCAGGCGCTCGCGCTGCTGGGCGCGCGCCCGCGCTTCGACAGCTATAACCGGCTGGCGGGCGCCGAACTGGTCCCGCTGGAAGAGCTCGGTCGCCCGCGGATCGACGTCGTCGTCACGCTGTCGGGGGTGTTCCGCGACCTGTTGCCGCTCCAGACGCGGATGCTCGCGCAAGCCGCCTTGCTCGCGGCCGAAGCCGACGAGCCCGACGCGCAGAATTTCGTCCGTCGCCATGCCCGCGCCCATGCCGCGGCGCAGGGCTGCGACCTCGAAACCGCGGCGCTGCGGGTCTTCTCGAATGCCGAGGGCGCATATGGCGCCAACGTCAATCTGATGATCGACACCGGCGCGTGGACCGACCCCGACGAGCTTGCCGACAGTTTCGAGCGGCTTTGTTGCAAAACTGACGTTGGGGATTCCCGTAGGGAATCGAGTGGGATAGATGGGCGTGATGCCCAAACCTGCCGCACCTGTGTATCGCACGACGAACTGGCCTG
>NZ_JASJVC010000025.1:0-50014 GCF_035019905.1 Sphingomonas sp. 10B4
TGCGATCAGGTTTCGGACAACTTCCGCGTCATCGATCCTGCAGATTTCAGAATCATGGCTTGAGCGAGCGACGATTTCGCGGGTCGTCAAGCAGACGGAGTATAACGTCGATCTGTCGTCTGGCGTGTCCACCGGCAAATCGGAAGTCGTTCGCGGTGTTGCGGGTTTCGATGGAGAGGTGACAATCTTGCAGGCGCGGCCTTGGCGCTTCGAGGGGTATGTCAATTACGGCCGGTCGCATGTGACGAGCCGCAATCCCGAGCTCAACGAGCAGAACTTCCTCAACGCGATCAACGCGGTATCGTCAGGTGGGCAGATCACGTGCGCGCCGGGCGCTGTCAACTCGCCGATCGCGACCGTCAGCGCGACCTGTGCCCCGATCAATCCGTTTGGCGGCCAGGTCTCGCAGGCCGCGAAGGATTATATCACCACCATTGCAACGCCGGAAAACATCAACAACCAGTATGACGGCGTGGTATCGATCGCGGGCCCGCTGCTCAAGCTTCCGGGCGGGGATTTGGCTTTTGCGCTGGGGTACGAGCATCGCGCAGAAAACTCGCGGTTTAAACCCGGCGCTTTTTATCAGGGCGCCACGACCGACCTTTATCCCGGCGATTTCGACCAGAATGGCGATCCGATCGACCTGTTCTACGGCCGCTCGGTGCCGATCCAGCCGGTCTACGGGGCGTATCACACCAACGAGATTTTTGGCGAACTCAACGCCGATCTGATCTCGCCGTCGAATGCCGTGCCTTTTGTGCATCAACTGTCGATCCAGACCGCCGGTCGCTATATTTGGAATTCGATCGCCGGGAACGATCCGACCTATACCGTCCAAGGTCGATATGCCCCGCTTCCAGATATCGCGTTTCGGGGGGCCTATACCCGCGCGGTCCGTGCGCCCTCGATCACCGAAGCGTTCAATCCAACCTCGAGCGCCTTTGGTTTTGCTACCGACGTGTGCGACCAGTCCTTGCGCAACCAGGGGCCAGCCCCTGCAACGCGTGCGGCGAACTGCGCTGCGGCAGGCGTCCCGGCCAATTTCACCTCGCTTTCGAACCAGCGCTCGTTCTTCACCTACGTGTTCGGTAACCCCAAGCTCCAGAATGAAAAATCGGATAATTTCACGGTCGGCGCGGTAGTGACTCCACGTTTTCTCAAGGGCTTCAGCGCGACGATCGATTATATCGACATCAAGTTGCAGAATGCGATCAGCCAGTATTCCAACTCGCAAGTCGTCGCTGCCTGCTATGACGCCGCGACGTTCCCGGCGAATCAATTCTGCTCGCTCGTAACGCGCGATTTCTCTGCCGCGCCGGCGTCGAGCGGCTATGCTCAACTCAAGCAGGTCGGTTCGTCCTACTTCAACTCCGCGCAACTTCGCTACAAGGGTATTCTGGCCGAGGTGGAATATCGTACCCGCTCGGATTTCCTCGGCGCGGGGAGCCATATCGGCTTCTCGGTCAACTATCAGTATCTCGACACGCTCTCGACCGCGGCGACCGCCGGTTCGGCGCCAACCAACACCGGAAATTCGGTCGGCTATTCGCGGCACAAGGGCATTGCCACGGTTCGTTATGACATTGGCGGTTTCTTTGGGCAGGTGCAGGTCAACTATATCGGGTCGGCGCGGGTCGATCCTGATACCGCTTATAATTTCTACTCGGTGCCGAAGGTTGGTGCTTTCACCTATGTAAACCTCTCGCTGCGCTATGAAGTGAACAAGCAGTTCTCGATCAATGCCGACGTCGACAATCTGTTCAATGCGAAAGCGCCCTTTCCCTATCCTGCGTCGGGTGGGACAGCGACCTACTTTCAGGGCATAATTGGAACGTATCTCCGCTTCGGCGCGGCGGTGCATTTCTAAGCCGGGACACGACGTTCCCGAGGGCGGTGCTGTGCGGCACCGCCCAAGTGGCTACGCTCGGTAACGATCCTGCTCAACCGATTGAACAAGCGTCCGAAGAGGGAATGCGGATCGCACGGCCCGAACGATCGCAATCGGGTCGTACCGGCCGCGAAGCGGTCGGGGAAATTGCAGTTAGATCTACGGTGCGTTGATCGCGCCGCAGCGGATCGGTTTGAGAGATTGTTCTTTTTTTGTTCTAATGCGGGCATGGCTCGCTTCGATCATCAATCCGAACCAGTCGTCACGCCCGACGACCTTGCTGCAACCGTCCTGACGGCTCTGTCAGACCAACGAGGCGCTCGCTATCGTGGCCCAACGAGCCGCAAATCGAGAGCCCTGCCCCCTAGCCCGTTCCGCGTTAGACTGACAGCACCCGCGCAACCGCTTATACCACTACGATTGAGGCTGGCACGCCCGCGATCGAGGAGGGCGCGACCCAGACATCGAATGCCCCCGGCTCGGCGAAGCGGCGATAGTCGCGATGGACAAAGGCCAAATCCGCCCGCGTCAGCCTGAACGCCACGCGCGCACTTTGCCCGGGGTCGAGGTCGAGATGGCGAATGCCCTTCAGCGCGCGGACCGGCTGGGTAAGGCTTGCGACCTTGTCGTGGATATACAGCTGCGCCACCTCGTGCAGTCGCCGTTTGCCCGTGTTGGTGATCGTCGCCGAGACGATGATCGCGCCGTCGCCGGCAAGGGTCGTCGCGCTAACCGCGGTGCTGGAATAGCGGGCGGTCGCGTAGCCCAATCCGTGCCCGAACGGGTAGAGCGCTGCGTTCGTCACGTCGCGGTAGCGCGCTTTCCATGTCGGATCCGCGCCGAGTTGCGGGCGGCCGGTGGTGCGATGGTCGTAGAAGAAGGGCTCCTGCCCCGATGCCTGCGGGAAGCTAACCGGCAGGCGGCCCTGCGGCGCGACGGCGCCGAACACGATATCGGCCATCGCATGGCCCGTTTCGGATCCGAGGAACCAGGTCGCCAGGATCGCCGGCGCCGCGCGCACCGCGCCGCTCAGCGCGAGGGCGCGGCCATGCCGCAGCAGCACGATGACGGGTTTGCCAGTTGCGGCTACCGCTTCTGCCAGCACGCGTTGCGGCTCGGGGATCGTCACCTCGACCCGCGCCTGCGCCTCGCCCGACATGCGCGCACTTTCGCCGATCACCAGCACAACCACGTCCGACGCCTTCGCGGCCGCGACCGCCTCCTCGATCCCGCCCGCGAGCGGCGCCTCGTAATCGGCGCCGCGCGCCACGCGCAGCGTTGCCCCCGGCGCCAGTGCCGCGCGAAACCCCTCTTCCGGTGTGACGCACGACGCGAAATCGGGAAAACTCGCCCAGGGCCCAGGCATGTCGCCCCTGTCGGACACGCAGGGACCGATCAGCGCGATCTTCGCCGATGTCGCCAGCGGTAGCAGATCCCCCTTGTTCTTGAGCAGCACGATCGACTTGCCAGCCGCCTCGCGCGCCAGCACGATCGCCTGCGGCAGGCGCACGTCGCGCTGCTCGCGCGCGAGATCGAGCGATCGATAGGGATTGTCGAACAGCCCGAGCGCCTGCTTGACGCGGAGCACGCGCCGCACCGCGGTATCGACCGTCGCCAGCGTGACCTTTCCCGATCGTACCAGCGCGGGCAGATGTGTGTTGTACAGCCCGCTCTGCATCGAGATGTCGCATCCCGCGTTGATCGCCTTGGCCGCCGCATCGGCGCCATCGGCGGCGAAACCGTGGAGGATCATCTCTTCGTCCGATGTGTAATCGGACACGACCAGCCCCTTATATCCCCATTCGCCGCGCAATATGTCGGTGAGCAGATAGCGGTTGCCGGTCGAAGGCACCCCGGCCACGTCGTTGAAGCTCGCCATCGTCGACAGCGCGCCGGCGTCGAACGCGGCCTTGAACGGTGGCAGATGCGTCTCGCGCAGTGTCGTCTCGGGGATGTCGGCGGTGTTGTAGTCCATGCCGCCCAGCACCGCGCCGTAGCCGGCGAAATGCTTCGGGCAGGCCAGCACGCAATCCTCTGCCGTCAAATCGTCGCCCTGGAATCCGCGCACGCGCGCCGCGGCGAACTGCGCGCCGAGCCAGCTATCCTCGCCCGCGCCCTCGACGACGCGGCCCCAGCGCTGATCGCGCGCGACGTCGACCATCGGCGCGAAGATCCAGTGGATTCCCTTGGCGCTCGCCTCGACCGCCGCCGCGCGCGCGGTGCGCCGGGCGAGCTCGGGATCGAAACTCGCCGCTTCGCCGAGCGGCACGGGAAACGTCGTTTTCATCCCGTGGATCACATCGCCCGCGAAGATCAGCGGGATCTTGTGCGGCCCCTGCTCGACCGCGACTCGCTGGAGTTCGCGCCCCGCGGCGACGCCGATGCCGTTGTACAGCCCTGTCATCCGCCCCGCGGCGATCTCGCGCTTCACTGTATCCATGCTCTGCGCGACGAGCCCGGGATTGACCGGCGGCCCGTCGATCCGTGCGGGATCGCTGAAGATGCTGAGCTGTCCGGCCTTCTCCTCGAGGCTCATCGCGGCGATCAGGCGCTCGATCCGCGCATCGCGCATAAGACCGACACGCGCGACCGCGGGCGAAAGCATGATCGAGATCGCCGATACGGACGCGCCCTTGAGCAGCGTGCGGCGCGAAACATGGCTCGTCACTGGTCATCCTCTCCTGTGCCGTCGCGAATAGCCGTTGAGTCTCGGACGCGACGCATTTTCCGCTTGGCGAATGCGCATGAAACCGGTTACTGGGCAAGCCTTGGAACCGGTTACCCGGCCCGTCAGAGGCCGGTTCGGGGTTCCGTCCATCGCCGCGCTAAGGCAGGAAAAGACGGGTGTATCGCACGGGTTTCGGCCCGCAGGGTCGCGCGACATTCCGTCCCGCGCTGCTGCCGACGGCCCCCGCGCACGTGGCCGATCCGCTGACGAACGAGAACATGACGAGGCTGGCATCCGCCTCGAATTAGGGGAGACGACATGAACACGCTGATCAAGGCGAGCCTGAAGGTGGCGCTTGCGACTACCGCCCTCGTCACCGGGACGCTGCTGCTCAGCGCGCCCGCGATGGCGCAGACGACATCGACCGTGCGCGGGCACATCGACGGTGCGACCGCGGGCGCGACCGTCACGCTTACCGATCTCGGCACCGGCCATGTCGAAACGGTCAAGGCCGACGCCAAGGGCGACTATATTCTGGTCGGCCTGCCGCCGAGCACGTATCGCGTGGCCTCGGGCAGTCGCTCGGCCGAAGTCGTCGTGCCGCTTGGCCAGGCGGTCACTGTCGATCTCGCCGCACCCGCACCTGCCGCTGCCGGCGGTGGCAACGATATTGTCGTCACCGGATCGCGCGCGCGCGACGTGCGCACCGCGACTGTCGGCGCCAATATCTCGCGCTTCCAGCTCGAGAATTTGCCCAATGGCGACCGCAACTTCCTCAACTTCGCAGCGCTCGCGCCCGGCGTCACCGTCTCGCCGCCGACACTCGGCGGCAAGGCGCGCCAGGTTCAGGCGGGTGGCATCAATTCGGACAATACCAACACCTTCATCGACGGCATCAGCATCAAAAATTTGGTGAACCACGGCGGGACGGTTGGGCAGAATCTGTCGTCGGGCAACCCGTTCCCGGCGTCGGCGGTCGATCAGTTCGACGTCCAGACACAGAACTTCAAGGCCGAGTTCGAGCAGGCCGGCTCGGCGGTGATCTCGTCGATCACCAAGACCGGCGGCAACACCTTCCACGGCGAGATCTTCGGCGAATGGCAGCCCAAGGCGTTCATCAGCCGGAACTATGACGACCGCCCGGGTAAGCGCAACAACGCTACCGCGCCGTACGCAGTGAAACCCGATTTCGACACCAAATATTACGGCGCCAATCTCGGCGGCCCGATCGTCAAGGACAAGCTGACCTTCTTCGTCGATTTCGAAGGCACGAGTAAGACCTTCGGCGCGAACGACATCAACGTCTATAACGGTACGTTCCTGTCGGCGCTGCCAGCGGCCGCGCAGACCTATGCGCGAAGCGCCAGATCGCAGTATAACGGGAGCTTCCCCGCGACCTTCGACGAGAAGCTCTATTTCGGGAAGCTGACGTTCTACGCGACCGCGCGTGATACGATCAACGTCAGCGCGTTCATCCGCAAGGAATCGAACCTCCAGATCAATGGCGGAGCGACGACGATCGACGCTTCGACCAACAATCGCAACGACGAGCACCGGTATCAGCTGACGTGGAACCATCGTGGCGAAGGCTGGCTCAATGAATTCATTTTCGCGCGCGACGCCGCCGCCAACGGCGCGATCCCCAACGTCACGGGCCCGTCGAGCGTCGTGACCTTCAACAACGGCGCGACGACGGGCGCTGCGGCGCGGGCGCCCAATATCGGCGATACCAGGGTGTTAATCCTCGGCGGCACCAACTTTACGCAGGACGACAACCAATATCAGACGCTGTTTAAGGACAACGTCACCTTCTTCGGCGGGGCGCACACCATCAAGGCCGGCGTGAAGGTCAACTTCACCAAGTTGCAGAGGCTCGAGGATAATAATAGCGCCGGCACCTATTTCTACGATGCCAACACCTTTGTCGGCCTCGGCAATGCAAACACCGGCGCGCCCTATGCCGCGACGATCAACACCGCGGCGGTCAAGCCGGTCACCGCGAACAACACCGAGATTGGCGGCTTCGTTCAGGACGATTGGCGGCCGAACGACCACTGGTTGATCAGCGGCGGCCTGCGCTGGGACTATGAGTCCAACGCGGTTAACAACAACTATGTCACGCCGGCCGCGATCGCTACCGCCCTTCGCGCCTATCCCGGCTGGAAGGCGGCGGGGATCAACGCCGAAGATTACATCTCGACCGGCAACAACCGGAAGCCGTTCCTCGGCGCGTTCCAGCCGCGCTTCGGGATTTCCTATGATGTGAAAGGCGATCGCGATCTCGTTTTCGTGCTCGGCGGCGGACGCTATTATAACCGCTCACTGTTCATCGATTCGGCGATCGAGACCATCAAGAACCAGTATGAATCGGTCGTTACGATCAACACGCCGCCGAATTGCACGCTAGGAACGGCGCGCTGCGTAGCGACGATCCCGACCAACGTCGACCAGTTGCGCACGCTCGCCGCGATGCAGGGCGGCGAGGTCCATGTGCTCAACAACCGGACGCGGATGCCCTATTCGGATCAGGTCAATTTTGCGGTGAAGAAGCGCCTGGGCGTGGTCAACACCTCGATCACTTTCGCCTATATCAAGTCGCACAACATCTATCAGGAAGTGATCGGCAACCGCAATCCGGACGGATCGTACAGCCCGGGCGGCAACCCGGTCTATTCTTATAACGGCGTGCCCTATGCCGCGGGGATCTTCTACGGCACCGCCGCGATCAACACCGCGCCGCTGCCCGGCTATGGCGCGGTCTTCATCGGCAACAGCGACGGCAAGGCGCATTATGCCGCGGTCTATCTCCAGGCCGACAAGCCTTATACCGAGGCGTCGGGCTGGGGCTTCAGCACGACGCTGACGATCTCGAGCTCGCGCTCGAACGACACGCGCAACGGCGCCTCGATCGGCGATCCTTTCAACTTCGACGCGCCAACGATCGGCGCGCAGGGGTATGGCGATTCGAGCGGGCTCGAGCGCTGGCGCTTCGTCGCGACCGGCACCGTCAAGCTGCCGCTCAACATCCGCGCGACGGGCTTTGCAACGATCTCGTCGGGCCCGTCCTATGGCGGTGCGCTTTGCGGCATCCCGAGCACCGCGCCCGGCGGCGGCGGCTGCTACACGACCAATTTCGGCATCTATCAGCCGGGTGGAATCGGCTACAAGAACATCGACTTCAACATCGCGAAGACGTTCAAGATGCCCTACGCGCACGGCCATGCGCTGACTGTCTATTTCCAGGCGCTCAACGCGTTCGACTTCGTCAACCGCAACTATTCGACGTTCGGCGGCGGTTTGCAGACGCTCAACGGCGCTGGCCCGACACGCAATCCTGACACTGGCTCGGTCGCGAGCCAGGGACGCAACTTCAAGATCGGCGCTAAGTACACGTTCTAAGGGCGAGCGCCCCGGGGAAACCCGGGGCGCTGCCTGCTACGCTGCGAGCCAGCCGCCGGTGAAGCCCGCGCGCTGCAGCCCGAGCCGGATCGGCGCCGAGCGGCGCATCAGCCGCCAGATCATGCCGTCGCGCGCATTCGCGATCGCGCCGAGGATCGGTCCTTGGTCGATCCCGAGATAGTTCTCCGACACCCATCCCCGCACCGGATCGACCGCCCCGCGTTGGATCGGCTTTTCAGGGGTGCAAAAGCTCGGGTTGAACGCGTCGTAAAAGCCGTAGCGGCCGTAGAGCCGGTCGCCCTGCTGCTTGTGCAGCGCCAGCGTCGCCGGCACCACAATCTCGGGCGCAAAGGCGAGCGAGCCGATCGCCGCGGTCGGCGCGATCGTGCCGTCGTCGAAACCGTCGGGCTCGTCGACCGGCCCCCGCGCCGAATAGGAGCGGTAATAGGTGATGTGCCCGTTGACGTCATATTGCACGTCGGCCGGGCCGGCGGACGAGGTCAGCCCCCAGATGTCGCGCGAATAGCCCGCCCAACCCATCGGGTTGCGGATCGCATAATTCCGTTGCGCCCAGGTCGCGCGGCGGCTGTTCTCGAAATAATCCATCCCCGCTGCGCGCATCGCGGCGTCGCGGATGCCGCGAAAGTCGATCCACATCTGGCTGTATTGGTGGCCGAACATCGGCGCAAAGGCGAGCCGCCGCGTCGCGCCGCTGCCGCGCCAGCACTTCGCGTAGGGCCCACACCACGCCGCCCAAGCATCGGGGCCAACCGCGTGCGTGGGCGATCCCAGCGCGAGCAGATTGACCATCATGCCCTCGTTATAGCCGTCCCAATTGCGCGTGATGAAGCCGGCGCCGGGGTGCCAGCCCATCGACAGCACCGCCTGCCCGCGCCGGAACCACTCCCAATCCGCCCGCGCATAGATCGCTCGGGCAAGCCGGCCGATCTCGCGTTCGTCGGGATGGTCCTGATCATAATATTCGGCGGCGAACAGCATGCCGAGGAACAGTATCGTGCTGTCGACCGACGACAGTTCAACATCGCGGAAGCGCAGCCCGCTATCCATGTGGAGGAAGTGGTAGAAGAAGCCGCGGAAACCCACGACGCCGGACGTTCCATCGCCCTGCGGCGCCTGATCGAAGAAGCGCAGCGTCGCCAGCGTGCGCTCGCGCGCGGCGGCGCGGCCGATCCAACCACGCTCGACCCCGATCGGATAGGCGGTCAGCGCGAAGCCGACCGCGGCGACGCTGCAGAATTCGGGATTGGGCCAGGCGTCGGGCACCAGCCCGTTCGCCGGATTGCCCGTCTCCCAGAACCAGCGGAAGGTGCGTTGCTCGAGATCGTCGAACAAGGCCGGCAGCTTGGGTGCGCGCATGGAATCGCGGCGGCGATCGCGCGCCTCCTCGGGCGCCGTGACTCCGCCTGCCAACCCTCCCACCGCCATGAAGGTGGAGGCGGCGAAGGTACGGCGATCGATCACAAGGGCTCTCCAGCCCATGCCGGCTAGCGCATCGGGCACCGCGGATGTAACCGGTTACAGAGGTCGGTCAAGCGAAATGCCGAGCGATCAGCCAAGCCGTGCTATCGCGCCCTCGATGACCGATTCGGCATCCCTTGCACCACAGCTTTGCTGGCCCGCGCGGCTGCGGTTCGCGTCGGGGGATTTCGCGTGCAATCTCTTCTGGCAGAGCTCGAGCCTGTTTCTGTTTTTCTATTATACCGACATACTGCACCTCGCGCCGCAGGTGGCCGGCCTGATCTACATGATCGGTTCGGTGTGGGACGGTATCGCCGATCTGCTGACCGGCATCTGGGCCGAGCGCGGACGGCCCGCTTATGCGCGCGTAATCAGCTATGGCGCGATTCCGCTCGGGCTCGCCTTTCCATTGCTCTATTTCGCGCCGCCGTCCCACGGCATGGCGCTGGTCGTCGGCCTGCTGGTCGCGCAGATCGCGTTCCGGTCGCTCTACGCGCTGGTCAACATCTCCTATGCTGCATGGAGCGTACGGATCAGCAGCGACAGCCGCGACCGCGCGGCGATCGCGGGCGTGCGGATGCTGTTCGGTACGATCGCCGCGGTGGTGGTCTCGCTGTCCACCGAGCGGATCTCGCTCGCGGTGTCGGGGACGCCGACCGGAACGACGGGGTTCCTCGTCGCGGCGGCGCTATTCGCGGCAATCGCGACGCCGCTTCTGATCCATGTGGCGCGCGGGTCGCCACACGGCGCGGACGCATCGCCGATCGCGCCGCCGACACCCGTGCTGCGCGGTCTTGCCACATTGGGCGCCAACCGCGCGTTCGTCACGCTGTGCGCAGCAATGATGTGCATCGCGATCGCATCGACGATGCTGTCGCGCTCGGTGCTCTATTCCTTCACCTAGGTCGTGCGCGACGCGCTTGCCGGCACGGCCGCGCTGGCGGTTGCGGGCAGCACCGTGTTCGCGCTGACCGACACCGGAGCCGCCTGGCGCGCGGACCTGTTCCTCGTGACGATGCAGGCCGCCCTCGCCGCGTTCAGCTTCGTGTTCTGGGCGATGCTGCCCGATACCGTCGAATACGGCGAACTGCACAGCGGCGTGCGCGTCGAAGCCCTGTCGTTCGGCGTCGCCGCGTTGCTGCAGAAGGTGTCGATCGGCGCCGCGACCGCGATCACCGGATTTGCCTATTCCGCGATCGGCTATGCCCCGCAAACCGCGCAGTCGCCCGAAATCATCACCGATATCCGCTGGATCATGGTCGCCGCGCCGATCCTCGGCTGCCTGCTCTCGGCGCTGGCGATGGCCGCCAACCCGCTGCGCCGCGACACGCACCGGCGGATCGTCGCGACGCTGGCCGAGCGCGCCGCGGCTAGGCCGCCAGCGTAAAGCGGCCCGACACGCCCTCTGCCTCAGCCGATGGCGCGATCCAGACCTGAAACGCGCCGGGCTCGACCGTCGGCTTCATGGCGGTGCCGATGAACGTGAGGTCGGAGCGACGCAGCGTGAAACTCACCTTCTGCGATGCGCCGGGCGCCAGCGTAATCCGCCGATAGGCGACGAGCTGGCGCACCGGGCGCGTGATGCTCGCAGCGACATCGTGCACGTACAGCTGGACGACCTCATCCGCTACGACCTTGCCGGTATTGCTGACCGTCGCAGACACGCTCAGCGTGCCATCTGCCGACACCGTGCCGCCGTTGCTCGTCTCCAAGCCGGTATAGGCGACCTGGCCATAGGTCAGGCCATGCCCGAACGGGAACAGCGCGGTGTTGGGAATGCCGCGATAATGCGCCTTGAACGGCTCAAGCGGACCATCGGGGTTTGGCCGGCCGGTCGCCTTGTGCGCATAGTAATAGGGCGCCTGCCCCGTCGCGCGCGGGAAGCTGACCGGCAGCCGCCCTGACGGGCTGAAGCGCCCGAACAGGATGTCGGCGATCGCCGGCCCGCCTTCCGATCCGAGGAACCACGTCACCAGGATCGCGGGTGCCGCGAGTACCGCCCCGTCGAGCGCCAGCGCGCGACCGTTCTTGAGCAGCACCACGATCGGCTTGCCCGTGGCGGCCAAGGCTTCGGCGAGCACGCGCTGCGCCGCGGGCACGACGATCTCGGTACGCGCCTGCGCCTCGCCCGACATGTCCTGGCTCTCGCCGATCGCGAGCACTACGACATCCGCCGCCTGTGCCGCCGCGACCGCCGCGGCGATTCCGCCGTCGAGCGGCACATCGACGCCCGAGCCCGGCGTCACGCTGATCTCAGCCCGCGGACCGGCTTGCGCCCGCACGCCCGTCGCGAGATCGATCGCATCGGCATCGGATCCATAGACGTTCCACGGGCCGATCAGATCATGCTGTCCCGCCGCGAATGGGCCGACCAGCGCGATCTTGCGGTTCTGCGCCAGAGGCAGCAGCGCGCCATCGTTCTTGAGCAGGACGATCGAGCGCCGAGCCGCGTCGCGCGCCACCGCGCGGTTGGCGGGCGTGCCGATCCGCGCCGCTTCGCGCTTCGCATCGATCCGGCGGAACGGATCGGCAAACAGACCGAGCGCCACCTTCACGCGAAACACGCGCCGCACCGCCTGGTCGAGCCGAGCCATCGGGACGGCGCCCGAACGCACCAAGTCGGGGAGATATTTGATGTAAAGCGCGCTCTGCATGCTCATGTCGACACCCGCTAGGAAGGCCAGCCGTGCAGCGTCGCGCTCGTCGGCGGCGAAGCCGTGCGCGATCAATTCCTCATCGCCAGTATAATCCGACACGGTCAGCCCGCCGAAACCCCATTCGTTGCGCAGCACGTCGGTCATCAGCCAATGGCTGGCAGTCGCCGGAATCCCCGCCACTTCGTTGAATGCCGCCATCACCGACCCGGCGCCGGCATCGAGCGCTGCCGCGAACGGCGGAAAATACACGTCGCGCAGGCTTCGCTCGGAAATATCGACCGAATTGTAATCAAGCCCCCCCTCGCCTGCGCCATATGCCGCGAAATGCTTGGCGCAGGCCATCACCGCGTCGTTCGCGGTCAGCGTGCTGCCCTGGAAGCCGCGCACCCGCGCGCGCGCAAAATCGCAGCCGAGCAGCACGTCCTCGCCCGCGCCCTCGACACCGCGCCCCCAACGCGCGTCGCGCGCGATGTCGACCATCGGCGCGAAGGTCCAATCGATCCCCGCCGCCGCTGCCTCCAACGCCGCGACGCGCGCGGTCCGCTCGGCGAGCGCGGGATCGAAGCTCGCCGCCTCACCCAAGGGCACCGGGAACACCGTGCGGAAGCCGTGGATCACGTCGGCAGCGAAGATCAGTGGAATCTTCAACCGGCCGCGCATCGCGGCCTGCTGCATCGCCAGCGCCATTTTCGCGCCATTGCCGTTGAAGACGCCGGTCAGCCGACCAGCCGCGGCGTCCGCCAACTGACTCTCATAGCCACCGGTCGGGGCGATCGGATTGAGCTTGCTTGCGGCGCCGCCCGCCCAAGCCGCAGCCATCAGCGTCAGCTGCCCTGCTTTTTCCTCGAGCGTCATTTGCCCTACTAGCGCCTCGACCGCCAGCGGTAGCGCGCCGGTGCCAAGCGATTCCAGCAGCGCGCTAGCCGGACTGGAGCGCCACATCAGCGCCGCCGCACCGCCGAGCATTAGGCTGCGTCGCGAGACCTGTATCGTGTTCAATCAATCTTCCCCAGTTTTGCGAGGCCTATCGCAAATGTAACCGGTTACAGCAAGAGCCTTGCCGCGGTGCCGCTTTCGTGGTGCAAGCGGGCTTGAGAACAACAGCCGGAAACCTTCGCTTTATGGCGCATGCCACAATCCGTGATGTCGCTCGCGCGGCGAACGTTTCGATCGCCACGGTCTCACGTGCGTTGAACGGCCACGGAAATGTGCGCGCCAATCTGCGCGAGCACGTCCAGTCGGTCGCAGCCGCGCTCGGCTACGTGCCGCACACCGGCGCGCGCAGCCTTAGCTTGGCGCGCACCAACGCGATCGGCGTGATGTTGCCCGATCTTCACGGCGAATTCTATTCGGAGGCGCTGCGCGGCATCGACGCCGAGGCTTCCGCGCGCGGGTTGCAGCTGCTGCTGTCGAACATGCACGGCGATCAGCGCGGCACTGAGACTTTGCGCTTCATGCGCGGGCGTGTCGACGCCCTGATCATCATGGCGCCCGATATCGACCCCGAGCGCCTGCTCGCGCATATCCCGGCGAGTTTGCCGACGGTCCTCATCAGCTGTCCCGACGTCGCGGCGGACCATCCGCAGTTCCGCATCGATAATGTCGCCGCCGCCGATGCGATGGTCGAGCATTTGGTCGCGTCCGGGCGGCGGCGCATCGTCCACCTCTCTGGCCCGCGCGGCAACCGCGATGCCGAGGAGCGCATCGCCGGCTATCGGGCCGCGATGACCCGCCACGGCCTCAACCCGCGCGTCCTGACGGGCGATTTCGACGAGGAATCGGGGACAGCTGCCGCACAGGCGCTGCTCGGAGACGTCGAGGGGCCCGATGCGCTGTTCGCGGCGAACGACATGATGGCGATCGGCGCGCTCGTCGTTTTTCAGCGCGCCGGGCTTAACGTGCCCGACGACATCGCCGTCGCGGGGTTCGACGATATCCCGCTCGCCCGCTTCGTCACTCCGGCCCTCACCACGATGCGTGTGGGGATTGCGGAGATCGGCGCCGAGGCGGTGTCGCGCGCGGCGGCGATTCTCGCCGGGGGGAACGACACCGGGATACGCTGGGTTGCGCCGCAGATCAGGCAGCGTGCGAGCACGATCAGCGGTACTGCCGATACGCCGCCGCCGGCGCCGCACGGCATCTCCTGACGGTCAATAGACCAAGGTCCCGTGTGACATGCTCCCCAGAAATCATGCCATTGGTAAGTTAGCTCGTCAGATGGAGACGAGTGATGCAGCGAAGCCGATTTGCCGAGGATCAGATCATTGCTGTACTACGCGAGCATGAGGCTGGCGTGAAGACCGCCGACCTGTGCCGCAAGCACGGGATCAGCGATGCGACGTTTTACACCTGGAAGTCGAAGTATGGCGGGCTGACGGTGTCCGATGCTGCGCGATTGCGTGCGCTCGAGGACGAGAACCGACGGCTGAAGAAGCTGCTGGCTGAGTCGATGCTGAACGTGTCGGCGTTGAAGGATCTGCTGCGAAAAAACTGACCCGGTCTGCGGCGCGCTACGTTGCAGTGGAGAAGCTGATGGCCGACCACGGCTTCTCGTAAGCGTCGCGCCTGCAGGCTGGTCGGGGTCAATCGGTCAGCATGGCAATAAGAGCCGCTGCGCGGAAGGGACGACGTTGTCCGCGAGCGGATGCGCGAGATCGCCAATGAGCGCCGCCGGTTCGGCTATCGGCGGCTGGCGATCCTGCTCAAGCGTGAGGGCAAGAGCATGAACCTGAAGAAGGTCTATCGGCTATCTCGCGAGGAGCGGCTGACGGTGCGCAAGCGTGGCGGGCGCAAGCGCGCGCTGGGCACGCGGGCACCGATGGCGATCCCGCAGGAGCCCAACCAGCGCTGGTCGCTCGACTTCGTGTCGGACTCGTTGGCCTGCGGTCGGCGGTTCCGCCTGCTCAACGTCATTGACGTTACAGCCGGGAATGCCTGGCGTGCATCGTCGATACCTCTTTGTCGGGCCGGCGGGTCGTTCGCGAGCTGGGCGCCATCGCCGAACGTCGCGGGCTGCCGTGCGCGGTGTTCAGCGACAATGGCCCTGAGCTCACCTGTCACACCGTCCTCCCTGGTGCCAGGAGACAGGGGTCGAATGGCATTACATTGCGCCGGGCAAGCCGCAGCAGAACGGCTTCGTCAAAAGCTTTAATGGTCGCTTGCGCGACGAGTGCTTGAACGAGCACCTGTTCTCATCGCTGGCTGCGGCGAGACGGATCATCGCGGCATGGCGGACGGACTAAAACAATGTGGGTCCCCACCGCAGCCTTGGCGGGTTGGCACCCGCCGAGTCTACCAACCGCCCCAGCCAAGGGCATATGGACACCAAAGCTAAGGTATCAGCGGCCTGAAAATGGGGAGCACGGGGCAGATGAGGAGCCTACAGAAGTTCGCTTCGGTTCATGCCAACGTCCACAACCACTTCAATCACGAACGCCATCTCATTGATCGCCACACCGGGGATAATCGTACGCGCGCATGTGCTCTCACCGCCCGTCTATTAATGGCTACCGATCGCTGCCTGTTACCCAAAAATACCCCCAAAGCATCGGCACTCTATCGGGTTGAACTTGATCTAGATCATTGACGCGCGAGATTGTGCTGTATCATGATTTTCTGCCAGGCTGCGAGCTTGGCGGGTCAAGAAGGCAGCGGGGTAATCGGACACTGAAATGATGGAATATCGAACGATATAACCACCAGGGAGCAGCGAAGGTGGCTTTAACTCTAGAGCAGGTTCAGCTCGTGAAGGACAGCTACTCGCTGATTTGCAAGCATTCCGAACCGTATTCTATCCTCTTCTATCACCAGCTATTCCTAAAACATCCGTTCGTGCGCGCGCTATTTCCTGACGAATTGACGCACCAAACGAGTGTGTTCAGGCAAACCATCGATGTCTTGGTCGAAAACATCGCTGAACTTGCCCGCATGCGTCCGACCTTGGCGACCTTGGCCAGACAGCATGTTCAGTACGGTGTCGACACATACCAATATGCGATCGTCGGAGCCGTGCTGATCGATACGTTCGCAGAAATTCTGGAGAGCCGTTTCACTTCGGAGGCCCGTAAAGCTTGGGAAGCGCTATATGAAGAGACTGCGGCCATCATGATATCCGAGTCCAGCACAGGACATTAGCGCAGAACGCCAAGGTCGCTCGCACGCCTGCATCGGCCGTCCTGCCCGGCGCGTAGACCGACACGATCGCGGGCGGGACACCGACCGCGATAGCCTTCCCCTCATCGACGGCGATGGCGCCAGGCCGCATTCACGCCTGCGACCATATCGTAGGGGATCGCCGCGGCCTCGCGCATCCACATCTTGGCCTGCAACGGCCTTGGCCCACGCGCGACCATCCGCACTGGACGGCTGGCAAGGCCCAGCAACGCAAACAGCATCCGCACGCGAGGCTGGTGGTACGCATCGGTACAAGTCCGGATCGCCGTATAGCCGTGACGCCGCGCATAGCTCGAAGCCGCGCGAACCGTCTGGAGCGTGTCCGCGCTGACGTCATCGAGGATCAGCCGATCGCGCGCGACGGTGCCGTGCAGCAGTTCGGCCATCACCGCCGCCTCGGACGGTGGATAGGTCCCCACCCCGCCCGAGAGGAACAGGTCGGTGCGCGGATCCGCTTCGGCAACCGCAGCGGCATAACCGACGCGGCGCGCGAGTGCGGGGCTGGCCGTCCCATCGGCCCGCACGGCAGCCCCGAGCACCACGACTAGGGTGCGCGCAGTCGCCTCAGGTCTGTCGATCGTCATCGCGCATCCGATCCGCTATCCCGCGCCCACCCTTTCGCCGCCGGTACGAGCGTCGCGAGGAACGCCTGCGCACTCGCGCGGTAGGAATCGCGCACCTCGGGCTTCATCCGGTTCCACGTCGCGTACATGTTCGCCATGCGGTGATTGCGCCCGAACAGACGTTCGTGCCGCGCGAGAAAATCCCAATACAGCGCATTGAACGGGCAAGCGTCGGGCCCGACCTTCTTCTTCACATCGTAGCGGCATTTGCCGCAATGGTCGGACATCCGGTCGATATACGCGCCGCCCCCGGCATAGGGCTTGGTTGCGAGCCGGCCTCCATCGGCGTGCTGGCTCATGCCGATGACGTTGGGCAGTTCGACCCATTCATAGGCATCGGCATAGACGACGAGGAACCAGTCGGCGACGTCCTGCGGCCGCACGCCGGCGAGCATCGCGAAATTGCCGAGCACCATCAGCCGCTGGATATGATGCGCATAGGCATTGTCGCGCGTGTTGCGCACCGCCTCGGCGAGGCACAGCATCTGCGTGTCGCCGGTCCAGTAGAAATCGGGCAGCGGCCGTGTCGCCTCGAGCGCGTTCGCGGCTGCGACGTCGGGCATCTCGAGCCAGTAATAGCCGCGGACATATTCGCGCCAGCCGATGATCTGGCGAATGAACCCCTCCGCCGCATTGAGCGGGACGCTGCCCGCGGCATAGGCGTCGGCGGCGGCCTGCGCGACCTCGAGCGGGGTCAGCAGCCCGAGATTGAGCGCGGGGCTGAGCCAGCTATGGTAGAGCCAGTCCTGCCCCGTCACCATCGCGTCCTGATACGTGCCGAAATCGGGGAGCGCGGTCGTGACGAAATGCGCGAGCGCCTCGCGCGCCTGCGCGGCGGTCACCGGCAGAGCGAACTGCTCCAGCCGCCCGAAATGCTCGGCAAAGCGATCGGCGACCAGCGCCATCACCGCCTGCGTCGTCTCGTCGGGCGCGAAATGCATTGGCTCGGGATAATTGAGCCCGCGCTTGGGCGGTGCGCGATTGTCCTTGTCGAGGTTCCAGCGGCCGCCCTCGGGCTTGTCGTCGGGCGTCATCAGCAGGCCGGTCTTGCGGCGCATCTCGCGATAGAAATATTCCATCACGAGCTCGCTGCGCGCCTGTGCCCAGGTCTGGAATTCGAGGATGCCGCAGATGAAGCGATCGTCGATCAGCACGTCGACGCGAAGCCCGAACCGCTCGGCCCAGCCGTCGATCATCGTCCGCACGCGCCATTCGCCGGGCTCGACGATCCGGATCGCGCTTGGCCGATGCCGATCGACCGCGCGCGCGACTTCGCCCGAGAAACTCCCACTATTTTCGGGATCGTCGAGCCGGATGTAATCGACGCTCCATCCCGCCGCGCGCAGTTCGTCGGCAAAGTGCCGCATTGCCGAAAAGATCAGCGCGATCTTGCGCTTGTGGTGGCGGACATAGGTCGTCTCGTCGGCGACCTCCATCAGCAGAACGACGGTGCCGTCTTTCGGCACGCCGTGCAGCGAGGCGATGGTGTGCGACAGTTGGTCGCCGAGGATCGGAACGAGGATGGTCATCGCACTCCAACGTCCGGCGTCGCGCCGGGATGCACCACGCCGCGATTCGACGCTCAGAACAGCGTCGTCAGCATGTAGAAGGCCGCGCCGACCGCCGCCGAGGCCGGGATCGTGATGATCCACGCGACCAGCACGTTCTGCGCCACGCCCCACCGCACCGCCGACGCGCGCCTGGCGACGCCGGCACCGATGATGCAGCCCGTGATCGTATGCGTCGTCGAGACGGGAATCCCGAGCAGCGACGCCGCGAACACCATCACCGACCCGCCGAGCGAGGCGCTGAACCCCTGGTGCTGCGACAGTTTGGTGATGCGCGAGCCCATCGTCTCGATGATCTTCCACCCGCCGGTCAGCGTGCCGAGCCCCATCGCGACGTAGCAGCTGATCGCCACCCAATGCGGCACTTCGAAATCGCCGTGGAGATAGCCGGTCGAGAACAGCAGGACGGTGATGATTCCCATCGTCTTCTGCGCATCGTTAAGCCCGTGGCTGAGCGAATAGGTCCCCGACGAGATCAAGTGCAGCGCGCGGAACGAACGCTCCGCAGTGCGATGCGTGGCGCGGCTGAACAGCCAGCTCGACACCAGCATGATCAGCATCGACAGGATCATGCCGAGCACCGGCGACAGCACGATCGCGATCAGCGTCTTGTTGAGCCCGCTCCACTGCACCCCGGTGATGCCCGCATGCGCGACCCCCGACCCGATCATCCCGCCGACGAGCGCGTGGCTCGACGACGAGGGAATCCCCTTGAGCCAGGTCACGACGTTCCAGAACATCGCGCCGACCAGCGCGCCGAACACCACCGCCGGGGTCACCAGTTCCTGCGCGATCAGCCCCTTGCCGATCGTCGAGGCAACCGCGTGCAGGCTCGGAAAGGTGATCGTCAGGAAATAGGCGGCGAAGTTGAAGAAGCCCGCGAAAAGCACGGCGTGGACGGGTTTGAGCAACCGCGTCGACACGACCGTCGCGATCGAATTCGCCGCGTCGTGCAACCCGTTGAGGAAGTCGAACGCGAGCGCGACGGCGATCAGGCCGATCAGCAAGGGCAAGGCTAAGGTGTACATCGATCTGGTCAGGCGTGATCGATGACGATGCCATCGATTTCGTTGGCGACGTGTTTGAAGGCGGCGACGATCCGTTCGAGATGCTTGTACACCTCGCGTTGCACGATGAAGCCGAGCGTGTCGCTCGCGCCGAGTTCCTTGAACGCGCGTTTTACGCCGTTGGCGTGGATCGCGTCGGCCTGGCTCTCCATGCGGACCATCCGCTCGGTCAGTTCGTGCAGCCGCCCGCCATTCCTCCCAACGTCGCGCAGCAGCGGCATCGCCTCGGCGGTGAGCCGCGCGGCATCGACGATGATCGCGGCCATGTCGGTCATTTCCTGGGTGAAGTGCGCGACCTCGTACAGGTCGATCGCTTGCACCGCGGCCTGCATCTCGTCGATCGAATCGTCCATCGCGCCGATCAGGCTCGTTATCGCGCCGCGATCGAACGGCGTGAGGAAGGTGCGCCGCACCGTCAGCAGCATCTCGCGCGTGATGTCATCGGCGTCATGCTCGCGCTCGATCACTTCGCGGATATGGTCGGCGGCGCCGCCGGTGCCGTTGCGCAGCAACCGCGCGACCGCGTCGGCCGCGGCGCCGATCGCGACGGCGTGCGCTTCGAACAGCTCGAAGAAATTGCCGGTGCGCGGCAGGAGGCGTTGGAACCAAGCGAACATCGGACGGACTTTCGTAGTTTTGGCAACGGCCGCAAGCACACCCTTGCGCTCTGCGGCGGTCTTGAATTCGGCGGGGCCGAACGAGCGGATGAGATCGCGCAGATCGCTTTCATCGACCGCGTCCGCGGCGTCGGGGAGCGAGAACCAGCGGCGTTCGCGCTGCGACTGTTCCTTCCACACGTCGTGCTCGCGCGTCACCGCCAACGGGAAGACGTCGACATCGAGCATCAGCGAGGCGCCGTTGCCCTTGCGCTTGCGATAGCGGTACGATCCGAGCGGGGTCGGGCAGACGAGCCCGCTGACGCCGGCCTCCTCCTCGGCCTCGACCGCGGCGGCCCGGTGGGACGCCATCCCGGTCATCGGATTTCCCTTCGGAATGACCCATCGCTTGCTTTCGCGCGAGGTGACCAGCAACACGCGCACGGGCGCGTCGATTCTGGTCCCTTCGGTGCGATAGGGCAGTGCTGCAATCTGGCGGATGATCAGGCTCCCTTTGTTGCACCCCCGTATCGGACCGCCACGACGCCGCCAATCCCATGAGCGGCATCGTCGCTGCGGTTGGATGGGTCGCACGACGATCGCTCGCTACCGCCGAATCGACGCATATTCCACCGCAGACTTGCGTCTCGCGTGCGCTCCGGCGATGTCGGGCCAAGCCGTTCGTCGGAAACGGTACAGGAGCAGAGCAGCAAAAAATGCGAATCCCATGACTGCGCGGTCCCTGTCGCCGTCCGAGCCTGCCGTCCTGTTTCGCTCGCGCGCCGAATGGCCCGACGAGATCGAGCGGGCCGTGCTCGAGCAGATTGGCGACGGCCCTCTGGCCAAGATGATCCGCATCGCGATGACCGATCCCGATGAAGAGCTGTGGCGCTATTCGATCAGCGTGTCGGGACAGACGATCGCGGGGAAAGCGATCCGCGCTTTGGAGCTTCAATAGAGCGGACACGACATTGCGGCCGTACGCGTCGCCGCCTGCGATGTTCGAGATTGACGCAGTGCAGCATCGCACCTACCAGCCCGCGCTCCCAACCTCGCTAAGCCCGATCAGGCGCAGCTTTGCTCAGCGCCGGAGGCGCCGCGTGCCCATGACCATGACTTTCGCCGATCTCGCACTCGCGCCCTGCCTGCTGCGCAGCCTCGCCGACCTCGGCTACGCCAAGCCGACCCCGATCCAGGCCGGCGCGATCCCGCTGCTGCTGCAGGGCCGCGATATGCTCGGCATGGCGCAGACCGGCACCGGCAAGACCGCTGCCTTCGCGCTGCCGCTGCTCCATCGCCTCGCCGCCGATCCCCGCCCCGCACCTGCGCGCGGCGCACGCGTTCTCGTGCTGGCGCCGACGCGCGAACTCGTGTCGCAGATCGCCGCAGGGTTCGAGACTTTCGGTCGCGATCTGAAGCCGCGCGTCACGACGATCTTCGGCGGCGTCAGCGCGTTCCACCAGGTCAAGGCGCTCGAGGCCGGCGTCGACATCATCGTGGCGACACCGGGGCGCTTGCTCGATCTGATCGAGCAGGGCGAATGCGACCTGTCCACGCTCGAGGCGCTGGTGCTCGATGAGGCCGACCAGATGCTCGACATGGGCTTTGCCAAGCCGATCGCGCAGATCGTCGCGACCGTGCCGACCGATCGCCACACCCTACTGTTCTCGGCAACCATGCCCAAGTCGATCACCGCGCTCGCCGATAGCTTGCTGCGCGATCCGGCAAAGGTCGAGATCGCCCCGCCCTCGACCACGGTCGAGCGGATCGAACAGTCGGTGATGTTCCTCGATGCCGCCAACAAGAAAGCGGCATTGCTCGACTTGCTGCGGACCCCCGACATGGGCCAGGCGGTCGTCTTCACGCTGCAGAAGAACATCGCCAACGAAGTGTGCGCGTTCATCAGCGAAGGCGGCATCACCGCCGAGGCGCTCCACGGCAACAAGTCGCAAGGCCAGCGCGAACGCGCGCTCGATGCGTTCCGCGCGGGCACGGTGCAAGTTCTGGTGGCGACTGATATCGCCGCGCGCGGGATCGACGTCGACACCGTGACGCACGTCTTCAACCACGATCTGCCGAGCTTGCCCGAAAGCTATGTCCACCGCATCGGCCGCACCGGGCGCGCAGGGCGCAGCGGCTACGCCATCACGCTGTGCGATGCCGAGCAGCGCGCCTGGCTCCACGATGTCGAACGCGAGATCGGCCAGACGCTCACCGTCCAGGACGATCACCAATGGCATTGCGAGATTGCGCGCCACTCGACCAAGCGCGCGCCCGTGCTCGGCGGCGGCCCGGTCAAGCAAGTCAAGGCGCCCAAGGAGCGCGAGCGCAAGGTCTGGACCGAAGAGGAAAAGGCCGCCGCGCGGATGGCGGCGAAGGCTGCCTGAGCCGTGCTTGGGGCGGCAGCGCCAGATGCGCTCCCGCCCTTTGCGCTTATTGAACCGGTGCGCTCGGGCGTCCGGTGGGCGCGAGCGGGCGACCGCCGTTGAGATCGGCGCCGGTGTTCGAATCGGTCGGTGTCGACTGGATCATCGCACGCATCTGCCACTGATATTTGTCGATCGCGTGCTGGACTTCCTGCAGCAGGTTCGACGTGGTCGGATCGGTGTCGTTGGTCGCCTTGATCCCCTGCGCGATCTCGTCGCTGGTCACCCGGTAATATTGCGCGAACCACTGGATGACCTGCGCATCGTCGACAAAGCCGCCCGGGAATTCAGGGATGCGGCTTGTGCGGATGATCGTGTTGGCGCGACCGTCCGACGAGACGCCGATCCCCTGCAGCCGCTCGGCGACTTCGTCGGCGTATTTTGCCACGCCTTCGTAATGCTCCTGCAGCAATTCGTGCAGCGGGTAGAACAAGGTGCCCGAGACGTTCCAATGCGCCTGCTTGGTCTCGAGTTGGAGCTGCTGGAGTTCGGTCAGCGTCTGCTGGAGCGCCTGGGTCGAAGCGCGCAGCCCCTCGCCCTGCGGCCCCGCATGAACGCGGTCGGTGACGCTGTTGAGCGGGAACGGGCCGGTCTGCGGCTGGGTCTGGGCAAGCGCGGGCGACGCACACAGGAGCGCCGCCGTGGCGAGTAGGATGGAACGCATGGAAGTCCTTTCGATCGAGCACTCGAGACGCCACCGCGTCTCGCTCGGCACGCTCAACGGTCGTCGGGTCGAAGGGTTGTCTAAATTCGCTTTCAGCTTTGCTGCGAGGCGACACTGGACCACAGCGGACCCTTCTGTCTGAACTCGTGTTTAGTCGACGCGAGCGCTCGCGCCGCTAACGGGTGCAGCTCGGTCTGAAGGAAGTAGCATGCGGAATCTTGTCCTCGCGGTGGTGCTCGCCGCTACGCCAGCGCTGGCGGCAGCGCAGGAGACGACGGGGATGTCGCTCGACCGGCTCGCGCAGGATGTGATCTCCAACAATCCCGAGCGGCAATTCTATCAGCGCCAGATCGAGACCGCCGGCGTCGAACGCGCCGCCGCCGGGCGCTGGGCCGACCCCGAGGCCGTGGTCGAATTCGGCCAGCGGAGTGCGAACGACCGCACCACCGGCGCGCTGCTTGGCGACGGGCAGACCTATGCCGTGTCGATCGTCCAGCCGATCGAATTCGGCGGGCGGATCGCGCTGCGTCGCGCGATCGCCGAGCGACAGATCGACCTTGCCAAGATCGGTCTCCAGCAGTTCGACGCGACGCTCGCCGCGCGGGCGCGCTCGCTCGGGTACGGACTGTTTGCCGCTGACGAAAAGGCCGCCACCGCACGAACCGTCGCCGCACGGATGCGCGACCTTTCGCGCGTTCTCGTCGCCCGCGATCCCGCCGGCCCTGCCCCACGGCTCGAAGCGGCATCGCTCCAGGCCGGCGCGATCACCGCCGAGCGCACCGCGGCGATGGCCGATGCCGAGGCGAATTCGGCGCTGTACGAGCTCAATCAGTTGCGCGGTGCACCGTTCGCGGCGCGGATCCGGGTCATCCGCCCCGACATGCGGTTGCCCGATCTCCCCTCGGGCGCAGCGCTTGCGGCGAGTGCCGCCGCCAACAATTTCGAATTGAAGTCGCTACGCGCGCAGTTCGACCAGCAGGGCCTGCGCGTCGATCTTGCGCGCAAGTCGCGCATCCCGATCGTCGGCGTCGGCCCGTATTACGACCGCGCCCGCTCCGACATTCGCGAGACCAATTACGGTGTGCGGCTGTCGACCACGCTGCCGGTATGGAATCGCCAGGCGGGCGACGTCGCCGCGCAACAAGGCCGCCAGGCGCAGGCCAATGCCACGCTGATCAACGCCGAGCGCCGGATCGAGCGCGACGTGTTCGACCAGGCCGCGCAATATGAGGCCAAGCGCAAGGCGCTCGGCCAATGGTCGGGCAGCACGCCGCAGGGCTTTGCCGATGCCGCCGCCGACGCCGACCGCAACTATCGGCTCAGCGCGATCCCGTTGCAGGTCTATATGCAGATGCAGCAATCCTACATCGAGGCGACCAACGCCGTGCTCGATACGCGGCGCGAGGCGCTCGAGGCGTTGCTCCAGTTGCGTGCGCTCAACGGCGGGACCGCGCTCGCGCGATGATCGGCTGGTTGCTCGCGCTGGTGACGCGTCACCGGCTGGCGGTGACGATCGTCACCGCGATCGTCGCGATGCTCGGCATGGGCGCCTATTCGGCGCTCAAGATCGACGCAATTCCCGACATCACCGGCGTCCAGGTCCAGATCAACACGATGGTCCCCTCGCTCGCGCCCGAGGAGATCGAGCGGCTCGCGACGCTGCCGATCGAGCGGGCGATGGCGGGCCAGCCAGGCCTGCAGGAAACGCGCTCGCTGACCAAGACCGGGCTGAGCCAGGTCACTTTGCTCTACAAGGACGGGACCGACCAGCTGCGCGCGCGCCAGCTCGTCGCCGAGCGAATCCAGGCGGTGCGCGATCAGCTTCCGCCGGGTGCGACGCCACAAATGGCGCCGATCACGACGGGCTTGGGCGAAATCTATTACTACACGCTCGAATGGAAGAATCCGCCCAAGGATTATGACGCGCAGCGCCAGCTGATGGAGCTCTACGAGGCGCAGGAATATACCGTCCGCCCGATGCTGCGCGCGGTCACCGGCGTCGCCGACGTCAATTCGAACGGCGGGATGGAGCAGCAGTTCGTCGTCCAGCCCGATCCCGCACGCCTCACGATGCACGGCGTGACCGCGGGCGAACTCGCCGATGCGGTCGGCAAGAATGTCGAGAATGCCGGCGGCGGGATCATCGTGCGCGGGCCCGAGCGCTTCACCGTGCTGACCAAGGCACGCGTCACCAATGCGACCGAGATCGGCTCGATCCCGGTCAAGTTCGCCGCCGGCGTGTTGCCGCTGCAAGTCCGCGATCTGGCGAACGTCGTGATCGGCTCGGCCCCGCGCCAGGGGGCAGCAACGCAGAACGGGCGCGAGACCGTCCTCGGCACGGTGATGATGCTCGTCGGGCAGAACAGCCGCGAAGTCGCATTGCGCGTGCAGGATGCATTGCCCGATATCCAGGCGGCGCTGCCCAAGGGGATGGTGCTCGACCGGCAATACAGCCGCGCCGATCTGGTCGATCGCGCGATCTCGACGGTCGAGCACAATCTCGGCGAAGGCGCGCTGCTCGTCGCGCTCGTCTTGCTCGTCGTGATGGGCAATTGGCGCGCGGCGCTGATCGTCGCGCTGGTCATTCCCCTCGCCTTCCTCGTAACCGTCTCGGGCATGACCGCGATCGGCGTGTCGGGTAATCTGATGAGTCTCGGCGCGCTCGATTTCGGACTGATCGTTGACGGGTCGATCGTCGTGATCGAGAACAGCCTCCGGCTGCTCGCCGAGCGACGGCGCGACAAGGGCGAGGATCTGACGCCCGAGGAACGCCGCCAGACCGTCGCCGATGCAGCCAAGATGGTCGCGCGGCCGACGCTGTTCGGGATCGTGATCATCGCGCTGGTCTATGTGCCCGTGCTCAGCCTCGGCGGGGTCGAGGGCAAGCTGTTCCAGCCGATGGCGCAAGCAGTGATGCTCGCGATCTTCGCCGGGCTGATCTGGACCTTCACGATCGTCCCCGCGCTCGCCGCCTGGCTGCTGCGCGCGCCCGCTGGCGAAGCCGGCGACGGCGGCAAGACGGGGCTGATCGGCTATGCCGAACGCAGCTATGTCCCCGTGCTCGAGCGCGCGCTTGCGCATCCCAAGCTGCTCGTGCTCGGCGCGCTCATCCTGCTGGCGGGGACGTTCCTCGTCTTCCGCACGCTCGGCTCGCAATTCACCCCGCAGCTCGACGAGGGCGCGATCACCGCGATGGTCTATCGTCCGGTCGGCATGTCGCTCGACCGTAGCCTGGCGATCGAGAAGGAAACCGAGCGCCAGATCAAGCGCCAGTTCCCGCAGGTGACGCACACTTTCTCACGGATCGGCACGAGCGAAGTCGCGACCGATCCGATGCCGCCAAACGAGAACGATCTCTACATCTTCTACGCGCCGCTCAAGGACTGGCCGACCGGCGAGGGCAAGCCCAAGACCAAGGAAGAGCTGGTCGCAGGAATCGAGAAGATCGGGCGGAAGGTCTACAAGAGCCAGACCTTCGAATTCGCCCAGCCGATCGAGATGCGCTTCAACGAGATGCTCGAGGGCGTCCGCGCCGACGTCTCGGTCAAGGTGTTCGGCGAGGATTACGACGTGCTCGAAAAGGCGGCCAAGCAGGCCAAGGCGATTCTCGAGAAGCAGCCCGGCACGGCCGGTGTTGAGTTCGAGACCGCCGGGCGCCCGAAGAGCGTCGTCGTCGAGCTCGACCATGCGGCGCTCAACCGGCTTGGGCTGGGGACCGCCGAGGTCAACAAGGCGATCACCGATGCGATCGCGGGGACCGAGGAGGGTTTCATCCCGCACGAGGAAGCACGCCACATGATCGTCGTGCGGATGAAGGAGGATCTGCGTGCGGATCCCGCTTCGATCCTCGCGCTGCCGCTGCGCGTCGGCGAATACGGCATGGTTCCGCTGTCACGCGTCGCGCACTTGCGGACGATCCGCGCGGTCGAGCCGATCCTGCACGACGGCGGCAAGCGCCGTGCAGCGTTGATGGTCAATCTCAAGACCAGCGATCTTGCAGGCTATGTCAAAAAGGCGCGCGCCGAGGTCGAGCAGCAGGTCAAGCTGCCGCCAGGCTATCGCATCGAATTCGGCGGGCAGTTCCATCAGCTCGAGGCGGCGCAGAAGCGGTTGTCGATCGTCGTGCCCGCCGCGCTGATCCTGATCTTCCTGCTGGTCTATGCAGCACTTGGCAGCATGAAGGAGGCGGCGATCGTCTATACCGGCATTCCGTTCGCGGTGACGGGCGGCGTGCTGGCGCTGTGGCTGCGCGGGATGCCCTTTTCGATCACCGCGGCGATCGGTTTCATCGCGCTGTCGGGGATCGCGATGCTCAACGGGCTGGTGCTGATCGATCATATCAACAGCCTGCGCGACGGCCGCGACGGCGATGCGCTTCCGGTCGACGACGCGGTGCGTCAAGGCGCGCGTGATCGATTGCGGCCGGTGCTGTCGACTGCTTTGGTCGCCTCGATCGGCTTCGTGCCGATGGCGATCGCGAGTGGCGCCGGTGCGGAGGTTCAGCGCCCGCTGGCGACGGTGGTGATCGGCGGGATCGTCACTTCGACGCTGCTGACGCTGGTGCTGCTGCCGAGCCTGTATCGGTGGTTGATCCGCGACGCTGGCAAGGCGAAGCCCAAGGACGAGGTGACGGCGGGGGGATGGCTACGTCTCGTTCCGCCGCGTCGGGAACACCGGCCCGCGCACCGTCATCCGCTCCGCCGGATACGGGCGCTGCAGCGCGACCACATCGTCATAGCTGCCACGCAGCCAGCGCTCGTGATCCTCGGGCGCGAGGATCGTGACCATCGCCTTGGGATGGATCGGCGCGACCAGCGGATTGGGGTCGCAGGTCACCATCGTGAAGCCGTTGCCCTTGGCGGTACGCTGCCAGAACCCAGCGACGCAGAACAGCGGCTGGTCGGTCACCTGGAACCACATCTCGCCCTTGAGCGGCTTCTTGCCGTCGCCGAGATCCTGCGCGTCGGGCGTCCATTCGCAAAATTCGCTGAGCGGTACGAGGCAGCGATTCTCGGGGCTGGCGGCGAGCGCACGCCACTGCGACAGGCCGAGATTGCGGACGTTGGTCATCGGCCACGCCGCCGCGCCGCCGAGCACGTCCCACGCCATGATATCGAGCCCGCGTCGCCCGGCCTCCTCGCGCACGACATACGCGCGTCCGCGCGGCATCAGCTCGCGCGGGTTGAAACGATTGTCGAGCGGGCGCTCGGGTTCGAACACCGTCGCGAGGTGGGTGTGGAGCGTTTCGGGCTCGTAGCTGAGTCGGGCGCGGTTGCACATCGTCGATCGCTCCGGTGGATTGGGCTGAAGGGCCGACACCTCGCCCCTGGAGGAGCGCGCCATAGGCTACCGCGTCCCGCCATCTAAGCAACCGCTTGGCGGCGATCAATCCACCCACACGCCACGTCTCCACTCCGATCTCATGCGGTCGGCAGTGGTATCGCTTCCGGAACATCCCGCAGCCAGCCGCCATTTTTACCCGATCGTTACGGATAGCGTGCAAGGGGCAGTCATGGTCGATACCACTCTATCCGGCGAATCTCCCGGCGCATCGTCAGCCTTTGGGAAAGCGTCGTGCTCGGACTGGCGAGTCCGGGTCGATCAGCTGGTCGAGGCGCAGCGCAGCGTGGCGATCGCGCTGCCGATCAACGTCCTGCTCACCCTGCTCTGCGCCGCCGTCGCGTGGCACGCCGGCGCCACGCGCATGGCGCTGCTCTGGCTCGCTGCATCGTTGAGCGTCAACATCGCACGCGGTGTCTTGCAGTGGCGCACGCGAGGTCGTCGTAGCGCGGCAACACCGCCCGTCACCCCCGCGGCCGTCGAACGCCAGCTCCGCGCCTTGTGGGTCGTCACGCTCGCGTCGGGGTGCGCGTGGGCGACGCTGCCGTGGCTGTGCGCGCTCTACACGACGCAGTAATCGTTGTTCTTTCTCGCGGTCGGCTGCGGCATAACCGCCGGCGCGGTGTCGCATGGCGGCGCGTGCGCGCGCGTGCCGATCGCCTTCATCACGCCGCCGATCGTTTCGACCGCGATCGCGCTGCTCGCGGTCGGCGGGTTCGATCGCACGATGCTCGCGGCGACGATGGTGCTCTATTGGGCGGCGTTGGTCGCCACCGCGCGGCAGGCCGAGGCGACCTTCCGCCGCGCCAGCGCGCTGACGCACTGCATGGCGACGCTCAACAGCTCGCTCGAATCCGCGAATGCCAGCGCGCAGCGCTCCGCGAGCGAGATGCGCCACCGCGCCGACCATGACCATCTGACTGGCTTGCTCAATCGGGCCGGTTTTCTGCGCGCCGCTGCGGCGCAGATGGAGCGGGCCAAGCCGCCCTTCTGCCTGATGCTGCTCGATCTCGACGGCTTCAAGGCGATCAACGACGTGTTCGGTCACAAGATCGGCGACGAGGTACTGGTCGAGGTGGCGCAACGGCTGTGTCGCGAATTGCCTGAGGATGTCCTTATCAGCCGCTGGGGTGGCGACGAGTTCGCCGTCCTGCTCGCGGCCGACGCCGCGCTCACCCCGCCGCTCGATCTCGCCGACCGGTTGATCGGCGCGGTGGCGGCGCCCTACCCGACCTTCGGCACGGTGGCGCGTGTCGGGCTGAGCGTCGGGCTGCATTTGACGCACGACAGCGAGATGCCCGAAATGTTGTCCTGCGCCGATCTCGCGCTGTATGCGGCCAAGGCGGCAGGGCGGAATCGCTGCCACGTGTTCGGCGACGATCTGCGCAGCACGCTCGACCTGCGCCGCGACATCGAGCGCGATCTGCCCGCGGCGCTGATCCGGGCTGAAGTGGACGTGTGGTTCCAGCCGATGTTCGGCGATGGCGGCACCCGGGTCTTCGGGCTGGAGGCACTGGTGCGCTGGCAGCATCCGACGCTCGGCTGGATCATGCCCGCCGATCTGATGGCGACCGCCGCCAAGGCGGGCTTCGCACGGCCGCTGATGGACCTGATCCTCGACCGCGTCTGCACGATGATCGCGGCGCTTCGCGAGCGCGGTGTCGATCATGTCACCGTCGCGATGAACGTATCGCCGCGCGAAATGTCGCAATTGCCGGTCGACCGGATGATCCTGTCCGCGCTGGCGGAGCGCAGCTTGCCCCCCACCGCGCTCGAGATCGAGATCACCGAGGAGACCGCACTCGACACCGCCGATTGCGCACGCAAGCTGATGGCGCTGTCGAATGCGGGAATCCGCATCGCGATCGACGATTTCGGGATCGGCTATTCGTCGCTGTCGCTGCTGCGTACGCTCAAGGTCGACAGCCTCAAGATCGATCGCTGCTTCGTCTCGGGGCTTGCCGATTCGGCGGGCGATCAAGTGCTGGTCAAGGCCGTGCTCAATCTCGGCCAGTCGCTGCGGATCGACGTGACCGCCGAGGGCGTCGAGAGCATCGACGATCTGCGTATGTTGCGGACCTTCGGCTGCCAGATGATGCAGGGCTATCACCTCGCGCGCCCGATGCCGATGGCGCAGTGCCTCGCCTTCGTCGCCGACTCGCAGGCGCGGTCGCTCCTGCCGGGCGACGACGGCGTGCACCGGCTCGCGGGCTGAGGCCCTAGGAGACCTCCGCCTCGGCGGTCGCGAGAACGCCGACGAGATGCTGCACCGTCGCGCGGAGATCGGAAAGTTCGGCCGCCGACAGGCCGAGCCCGCTCGCCAAGGTCTGCGGCACCGCGCGCGCGGCGTCACGCAACGCCAGCCCCTGTGCGGTCACGCCGACCAGCACCCGGCGTTCGTCGGCGGAATCGCGCTGACGCGTCACCAGCCCGGCGCTCTCCATCCGCTTGAGCAGCGGCGTCAGCGTGCCACTGTCGAGATGCAGCCGCTCGCCGAGCGCGCCGACGCTTTGCGGCGCCTGCTCCCACAGCACGAGCATCACCAGATACTGCGGATAGGTGAGCCCAAGTTCTGCCAGCACCGGGCGATACAACCGGCCGAACAAATTGGAGGCGGCGTAGAGAGGGAAGCAGACCTGTCGGTCGAGCCGCAGGAAATCGTCGTCTTCGCGCATCGCCGCCTCCGTGTGCGTCACTTGGTGGTGACGGTGATCTTGACGTCGATATTGCCCTTTACCGCGTTCGAATAGGGGCACACCGCATGCGCTTGCGCGACGAGCGCCTCGGCAGCGGCCTGATCGAGCCCGGTGATCGTCACGTCGAGCGCGACCGACAGGACAAAGCCACCCGAAGCGTTGGGCGACAGGCCGACCTCTGCGACGACGAGGATATCGTCATCCTTGACCTTCTGCGGCTTGCTGCGGCCGACATGGATCACCGCATTTTCGAAGCAGGCGGCGTAGCCCGCGGCGAACAGCTGCTCGGGATTCGTCGCGCCGCCCTTGCCGCCGAGCGCGGTCGGCATCGCAAGCTGGAGGTCGAGCAAGCCGTCGTCGCTGCGAATCGTGCCGCTGCGGCCGCCGACTGCGGTTACCTTGGTGCTGTAGAGCGTGCTCATCGTGGGTCTCCTGAAGTGAGGATCGAAAGGAGCTTTTATATTGTGCGCGATTTAATTGAGCGCAAGTGTTTCCCACCCCTGTTTTTGCGCCGCCCAGTCCCCACATCGCCTTTCAACACTCCAACCGCAGATGGTGCCTTATGCCCAAGCCAATGAAGATCGATTTCGTTTCCGACGTGTCCTGCCCGTGGTGCATCATCGGGTTGCGCGCGCTCGAGGACGCGCTCGCGCGGACGAGCGACGTGGTCGATGCCGAAATCACCTTCCAGCCGTTCGAACTCAATCCGCAGATGGGCAAGGACGGCCAGAACATCGGAGAGCATATCGCCGAGAAATATGGCGCGACGCCCGAGCAATCCGCCGCCAACCGCGCGACGATCCGCGAGCGCGCCGCCGATCTCGGCTTCACGATGGCGATGGGCGCCGACAGCCGCATCTACAACACTTTCGACGCGCACCGCTTGCTCCACTGGGCTGAGCTCGAAGGCAAGCAAGCAGACCTCAAGCGCGCGTTGTTCCAGGCGTATTTCACCGATCAGCAGGATCCCTCGGACCATGCCGTCCTGGTCGCGCTCGCTGAAAAGGTCGGGCTCGACCGGGCACGCGCCGCGGAAATCCTGGAGAGCGACGCCTATACCCGCGAAGTCCGCGCCGCCGAGCAGCTATGGCAATCGCGCGGCATCACTTCCGTCCCCGCGATCATCATCAACGATCGTCACTTGATCTCGGGCGGCCAGCCGACCGAACTCTTCGAGCGCGCGATCCGCGAAATCGCTGCCGCTTGATCCCCCTCACCGACCGAAAGACACACAAATGGCTACCCTGTTCGACAGCTACACGCTCGGCACGATCCCGCTTGCCAATCGCATCGTGATGGCCCCGCTCACGCGTAACCGCGCGGCGGCGGGCTTCGTCCCCGGCCCGTTCGCCGCCGATTATTATGCACAGCGCGCCACCGCCGGCCTGCTCATCGCCGAGGCGACGCAGGTCTCGCAGCAGGGCCAGGGCTATCAGGACACGCCCGGCATCTACACCGATGCGCAAGTCGAAGGCTGGCGCGTCGTGACCGACCGGGTCCACGCGGCGGGCGGCAAGATCTTCCTCCAGCTATGGCATGTCGGGCGCATCTCGCATGTCGACCTCCAGCCTGACGGCGGCGCCCCCGTCGCGCCCTCGGCGATCCGCGCTGAAGCGAAGACCTTCGTCGGCAATGCCTTTGTCGACACCTCGACGCCGCGCGCGCTCGAACTCGATGAGATGCCCGGCATCGTCGAGGACTTCCGCCGCGCGGCCGCCAACGCGATCCGTGCCGGTTTCGACGGCGTCGAGGTCCACGGCGCCAACGGCTATCTGCTCGACCAGTTCGCCAAGGACGGTGCGAACCACCGGACCGACGCGTATGGCGGCAGCATCGAGAACCGCGCACGACTGATGCTCGAGGTGACCAAGGCGGTCGTCGCCGAGGTCGGTGCCGATCGCACCGGCATTCGAATCTCGCCGGTCTCCCCTGCAAGCGGCGTTTCAGACAGCAACCCGCAGCCGCTGTTCGACCATATCGTCGATGCGCTGAGCGCGCTGGACCTGGTCTATCTCCATGTGATCGAGGGTGCGACGGGCGGCGATCGTGATTTCGCGCCGTTCGATTACGCCTCGCTGCGCCGCCGCTTCGCCAACACCTATATGGCGAACAACGGCTACACGCTCGAACTCGCGACCAAGGCAGTCGAGTCGAATGCTGCCGATCTGGTCGCGTTCGGGCAGCCTTACATTGCCAACCCCGATCTGGTCGAGCGGTTCAAGCAGCATGCGCCGCTCAACACAATCGATCAGGCCACGCTCTATGGCGGCGGCGCGAAGGGCTACACCGACTATCCGACGCTCGCCAAGCAGACCGCCTGACGGGGTGGCGGGGCCGGCGCAGTGCCGGCCCCGGTTGCATTTAGGTGAGCGAGCCGGTCCGGATCAGGTCGCAGACATCGTCCGCGACTTGATTGTTCGCGCCGAGCCGCTCGATGAGCTGCGCCGCGCGGCTGCCGCGCAGTCCGGCAATGGTCAGCGTCTTGTCGCGGACATAGGTGTAGACCCCGCTCACCGCGAACGCCGACGCATAGGCGATATGCGCCTTCTGCGCGTCCATCGTCGCGCGGAACGCTTCGGTTTCGAAGAAGGCGCGCCGCGTCATCGGCGTCTCGAACGCGATCTCGACCACGGCAATCGTCGTCCGCTCGGGCGGCACCTGATGGTCGACATTGGGGGCGGGCGGTGCCGGCTCGGCATTGTCATAGGTCTGCGGAAGATGCAGCCGCAGCTTCAGCACCGCTGGCTCCGCCGCAAGCGTTTCGGCAAAATTGCTCATGAAGTCGCCGAACGCCTTCGCGTCGGTCCCGGCCGCGCCGAAATGGACGTGGATCCGGTCGATCCCGTCATCGCCATTGGGAACCGGGTCGGGCAAGCGGTCGACCAAAGTGCGCGACCCGTCCGGCAGAGCGTATGCGACGGTCGCGGCGAACATGTTCTGCTCGTCGGCGAAGAGGATCGAGCTCGCTGCGTTGAACACGCCCTGATCGTCCGCCGACAAGAAGCCGATCTCGACCCCACCATCGAGTTCATAGTCGGGGAACGGCGCGATCCCGTCGACTTCCGGCCAGAGATGCGCATCCTGCTCGCGGTCGAAATGGTTCTGAACGTACCAGCCGAGCCCGGCAATACGCGAGCAGAGCGGGCCATGGACGTCCCGCCAATAGGTCGCAAACACGTCGTGCGGCACGCGCGGGCGGCGCAGGACGGTGGTGTAGCTGTTGATCGCGATGCCGGCATCGCGCGCGGCATAATCGGTGGTGATCGAAACCTTGGGCATGACGATACTCCTGAAAAGCGGTGGGGGCTTTATGCGGCGGCGCGCGCCGGCTTGAGCCGACCGACCAGCGCCGCTACGATCGCGGCCAGCACGGCGATGGCCGCTGCGACATAGCCGACCGTCCCCAGCCCGAGATGCTGGATCACCGACCCGCCGATGATCGCGCCGAGCCCGATCCCGGCATTCGCCATCGACACGTTGAGCGTGCCCGCAAGCGCCTGCGCATGGCTCGCCGACTGCATCACGCGGACCTGGCAGATCGGATAGAGCGCCGTATTGGCGATCCCCCACACCGCGATCGCCACCGCGAGCCAGAGATGCCAGCCCGCCACCAGCGTCGTCGCCGCCATGCCGATCGCGAGCACGAGCGCTGTGACCGCGGTCACCATCAGCGGCCCACGTCCGACGAACTGCCCGCCCAGCCAGTTGCCGCCAAGCCCGACGACGCCGAAGCCCATCAGCCACCAGCCGACTTGCGAGACCGGGATCTTCGCGATCTGCTCGAGCGTGTCGGCGAGATAGGTGTACGCCGTGAACATCGCGGTGAAGACGATCACCGACAGCACGACATTGCCGAGGAAATACGGGTCCTTGAGGATCCGCGCCTGCTCGGCGAGTTTCACGCGCGCCGGCCGCGCCAGCGTCGGCATCACCACGAACAGCAATACCGCCATCACCAGCGACAGCCCCGCCAGCCCCCAGAACGTCCCGCGCCAGCCGAACGCGGTCGAGGCGAGCGTGCCGATCGGAATGCCGAGCACCATCGCGCCCGAAATCCCGAGATAGACATTGGCGACCGCCTTGCCGGCCTTTTCGGGCCCGGCGAGCTCGCCCGCAGTCTCGCTCGCCGTGCCCCAGAACACCGGCAGCGCGAGCGCGGGAAGGAAGCGCGCGAGACCGAGAATCCAGATGTCGGGCGCGGCCGCGGCAAGCGCGTTGGCGCCGGCGAAGATCACCAGGATCGTGACGAACAGCCGCTTGCGCTCGAAATGCGAGAGCAGCGCCGTCAGGAACGGCCCCGCCAGCATCACCGTGAAAGCGAACAGCGTAACGAGTTGACCCGCGGTCGAGATCGAAACCCCGAGATCGCGCGACAGGCTCGGCAGCAGCCCGACGATGATAAACTCGGTCGTCACGATCACGAACGCCGAGATGGCGAGTAGCAGCACCGCGAGCCCGCGCCCCGCCGATGGTACCGCGGGCGGCGCTGCGAGATGGGGATGGACGACGGACGACATGGGCAGGCTCCTGTTCAGCCGCCTCTAACGCGCGACGGAAAGTTCAGTCGCACGGCGTTTTTTCCGCTATGGTGCGACAGAAATTCCAGAATGGAGCTAGGTTTGATCCCGTCCGAACGTCTCAAGGGCATCGAAGCATTTGTCTGCGCGGCCGATGCCGGCAGCTTCACCGCCGCCGGCGCACGCCTCAACCTCACCAACTCGGCGGTCAGCAAGAGCGTCGCGCGGCTCGAGGCGCGGCTCGGCAGCCGCTTGTTCGACCGCACGACGCGCCGTCTCGCCTTGACCGACGCCGGCGCGGCCTTTTACGAAACCTGCGCGCGCGTGCTCGGCGACTTGGCGGATGCCGAGGCGGTGCTCGCCGCGCAGCGCTCCGAAATCGTCGGGCGGCTCAAGCTCGACGTGCCGGTGGCGTTCGGGCGGATGCAAGTGATGCCGGTCTTGCTCGCCTTCGCAGAACAGCATCCCGGGGTGCGCCCGGTCGTCACCTTCACCGATCGCGTGGTCGACATCATCGAGGAAAGCGTCGACGTCGCAATCCGGATCGGCGGCTCGGAGGTTTGGGCGGACAATCTCGGGCAACGCTATCTCGGGAGCGAGCGCGTGATCTTCTGCGCGGCGCCCGGCTATCTCGCGCGCCGTGGGGCGCCGGCTTCGGTCGAGGCGCTCACCGCGCTCGACTGCATTCTCTACGGCCGCGCCGATGGCAGCACGATTGCGTGGCGCTTCGCCGATACTGCGGGCGCGATCGAACAGCGGACGATGGACGGGCGGATCGTGCTCGGCAGCGCCGAGGCGCAGGTTGGCGCGGTCAAGGCAGGCTTCGGCGTCGCGCAGCTGGCGACCTGGCTGATCAAGGACGAGCTCGCGCGCGGCGAACTGATCGAGATCCTGCCCGAGCTGGCGACGGTCGGGCTGCCGCTGCATCTCGTCTGGCCGCGCAGCCGCCAGCTCAGTCCGAAGGTCGATGCGCTGATCGAAGCGCTGACCGCCGGCCTCGAGATCGCCTGACCGGCATCCTGCCAAAACAAAAAGGGCGACCCGAGGGCCGCCCTTTTCGCGTCACGTCTCAGACGATCCTCATGCAGCCGTAGGCGGCGCGTCGACGAACACCGTCCACAGCCGCGCGATTGCCTTGTTGGGCTCGGCGGCGACCTTGGCGAGCGTCGTCTTGGCGGCGGCACGATCCCCCGACAGCGCGAGCGCCATGCCGAGGTGGAGGTTGTTGCGGTCGGCGTCGGGTGCGCCCTTGGTCTCGCACAGGCGGTACATCTCGATCGCCTTGGCGTAGTTGCGCGTGCCGAAATAGGCGTCGCCCGCCTGCTGCGCGAGATCGCCCTTCGGGGCGCCCATCGCGTTCTTTTCCTTGATGGCGAGCGAAGAACTGCCCGCGATCCCGGTCTTGGCGCGCGTCTGCAGCTCGGTCGCGGTGATGTTGCCCTTGGGGATCACGCCCGACGCGAGACCCTCGTCGATCACGGTCTTGGCTTCATTGGGCAGGCCGATCGTCAGCGCGGCGTCGGCATAGTCGATATATTCGCGCTGGCCGGCCTGGCTCTTGGTCGCCCACAGCAGGCGGAACAGATCGATCCGGTTCTTGCTGTACTTGACCGCCGCCGGGCCCTGGAAGCCGAAGGTGTAGATCGCACCGCGCCAGTTCGGCGCCGTGCCATATTCGGTCAGCCAGGCTGCGGTCCAGGCATCGGCCTGCTCGGTCAGGCCGGCCTTGGTCAGACGCGTGAAGGCATATTTATACCAAGCCTCTGGCGCCTTGCGGCCAGCGGCCTTCTCGGCCTTCACTGCAGCTTCGAGATCGGCGGTGCCGCCAGCGACGTCGCCGGCTTCGACCTTCGAGCGCGCGATGTTGAGCTGGAGGTCGGCATCGGTCGCGCCGAGCTCGCGCGCCTTCATATAGTCTTGCGCCGCCAGCTTATAATCCTTGGTCGCAAACGCGAAACCGGCGCGCTCGTTATAGCGAATGCCGAGTTCGGTCTTCGGCGTCGCGGGATTGGCGATGATCGCGTCGAGCGGCGGGGTCAGCGCGGCGACGCGCTGCGTTTCGGGCTGGCCGGCGGTCTGCGCATTGATCAGCGCGAGGCGCAGACCCGAGGCGAGGTACTTTTCATAGTCGCTCTTGGCAGCGGCATCGAGCGCGTCAAGCGATGCTGCGGCCTTCACCAGATCCTTCGGGGTCGCGTTCATCGCGGTCTGCACTTCGACCGCAGCAGCGCGCGCTTCCTTCGACAGGCTCGGCGCGGCCGCATCGGCGGCCTTTTCCTTCTTTGCGGCGAAGGCGGGGGCGACGAGCGCCGCGCCGTTCATGCCGACGACAAGCGTGGCAGCCAAAGCGATTTTCGAGACCATCTTCATTGTCGAACTCTCCTCTTGCCGCGCGGCCGCGCGCGGCGGATTGCTGCCGCCGCTCTAACGCCGCGGGGTATACCGTCAAGCGACGGCAGTAGTGTCACCGCGACTGAACACCGCTTGAACCCGATATATCCCTGACGCGAGACTCTTTGACGCATTCGCGGCGGAAGCTTAACGGCGGGGCGATGATCGCCTTGCTCTCCCCCGCCAAGACGCTCGATTACGAGAGTCCCCTGCCCGCCCTCACGCCGACGACGCCGCGCTTCGTGGCCGAGGCCGAATCGCTCGCCAAATCGGCGGCGAACCTGTCGCAGAAACGGCTGTCCGAGCTGATGCACATCTCGCCCAAGCTCGCCAAGCTCAACGCCGACCGCTTCGCCGGTTTCGCCGATGCGCCCGAGCGTCCCGCGCTGTTCGCCTTCGCCGGCGACGTCTATACCGGCTTTGAGGCGCCGACGCTCGACGAGCCCGCGATCGCCTTTGCGCAGGATCATGTGCGGATGCTGTCGGGGTTGTACGGCCTGCTCCGCCCGCTCGACGCGATGAAGCCGTATCGCCTCGAGATGGGGACGCGCTGGGCACCACGCCGCCACAGCCTGTACGAATGGTGGGGCGACCGCATTGCCGCCGCGGTGCGCGAGGAGGTCGCGGACGAAGGATCGGGCGTCGTGCTCAATCTCGCTAGCCAGGAATATTTCGGCGCGGTGCTCGGCAAGCTCGACGGCGTGCGGGTGATCGACGTCGATTTCCGCGAGCCCGGCCCCGATGGCCCGCGTTTCGTCAGCTTCCACGCCAAAAAGGCACGTGGACTCGTCGCGCGCTGGCTGTGCGAACATCGCATCACGGAGATCGACGACATGAAGGGTTTCGACACCGACGGCTATCGTTTCGACAAGGCCGAGAGCACGGCCGATCGCTGGCGGTTCGCGCGGTCATGAGCGGCGCGGCCGTCATCATCGGCGCCTCGGGCGGGATCGGCGCAGCGTTCGAAGCGGCGCTGATCGAGGAAGGCGCGTACGACGTCGTCCACGGTTTCGCGCGGTCGCGCACCGGCGCGCAGCATCTCGATCTGACCGACGAGGCGAGCATCGCGGCAGCGGCAGCGCACGTCGCCAAGGGCCCAGCGCCGACGCTGGTGATCGTCGCGACCGGTATCCTTCACGGCGACGCGCGTGGCCCGGAAAAGGCGCTGCGCGAGCTCGATCCGGCATGGCTGGCGCGCGTCCACGCGATCAACGCGATCGGCCCGGCGCTCGTCGCTAAGCACTTCCTGCCGATCACGCCCAAGACCGGGCGCAACGTCTTCGCCGCGCTGTCGGCACGGGTCGGGAGCATTTCGGACAACAAGATGGGCGGCTGGCACGGCTATCGCGCGTCGAAGGCCGCGCTCAACATGCTCGTGCGCACGATCGCGATCGAGGAAAAGCGCCGCAACGATCGCGCGATCGTCGTCGCGCTGCATCCCGGCACGGTCGACACCGCGCTGTCCAAGCCGTTCCAGGGCAATGTCCAGCCCGGCCGGCTGTTCGACACCGAGCGCGCCGCGCTGCAACTGCTCGACGTGATCGAGGAATTGAAGGCGCCCGATACCGGCAAACTGTTCGATTTCGAAGGCAAGGAAGTGCCCTTCTAAGCCAACGGGGTGCTCTCCGGCCCGTTCGCCCTGAGCCTGTCGAAGGGCGCCGCTCCCCAAGTGCCGGTGCAAGTGGGGCTTCGACGGGCTCAGCCCGAACGGGAAAGCAACCGCCGCACGATGACGAACTTGTCATCGTCGACCCATTGATATGGTCGCAAATCGGCCGCATTCTCCCGGCCATCGCGCATAACGCTCGAAGGTTTTTTGAGGGGACCGTCATGATCAGACACGCATTCACCGCCATCGTCCTGCTGTCGGGCACCGCCGCACTCGCGCAGACACCCGTCGCGACCAAGACGACCACCAAGACCACCGTCGCCAAGCCAGCCGCCGCGCCGACGACCAAGACGATGGTGACGACCACCAAGACCACCCCGCCCACCACGGCGGTCAAGGCCACCACCGTCGCACATTCGCGCACCACCAAGACGACCACCACCGGCGGTCGCATGGTCCAGGCCAAACTCGCCAACGGCAAGACCGTCACCTACAATTGCTCGCTGCCAGGCAACAAGACCAAGAGCGCCTGCAAATAACGCTCTCCCCACCCCTGCGCCCCCATCCGGGACATGCGCAGGGGTGGCATTCGTCGCCGTGCTGGGCTAGGGTTGTCGCAATCCCGTAACACAGCCGAAGGCACCGAAAATTGACCGACGAGACCGTGCTCGCCGACCCTTCCGATATTGCGCCGATCTCGATCGTCGACGAAATGAAGTCGAGCTATCTCGACTATGCGATGAGCGTGATCGTCGCGCGCGCGCTGCCCGACGTTCGTGACGGCCTGAAGCCCGTCCACCGCCGCATCCTGTGGTCGGCGAGCGAAAGCGGCTTCGTCTACAACCGCCCGTATCGCAAATGCGCGCGCATCGTCGGTGATGCGATGGGTAAGTATCACCCGCACGGCGACAGCTCGATCTACGACGCCTTGGTCCGCATGGCGCAGGACTGGTCGATGCGCGTCACGCTGATCGACGGCCAGGGCAATTTCGGCTCGATGGACCCGGATAAAGCCGCGGCGATGCGCTACACCGAGGCGCGTCTCGCCAAGGTGACAAATTCGCTGCTCGAGGACATCGACAAGGACACCGTCGATTTCACGCCGAACTACGATGGCTCGGAACGCGAGCCTTCGGTCCTCCCCGCGCGCTTCCCCAATTTGCTCGTCAACGGCGCCGGCGGCATCGCGGTCGGCATGGCGACCAACATCCCGCCGCACAACCTCGGCGAAGTGATCGACGCGACGCTCGCGATGCTCGACGCCAAGACCGGCGCTCGCGAGGCGCTCACCACCGAGGAACTGCTCGAGATCGTCCCCGGTCCCGATTTTCCAACGGGCGCGATCATCCTCGGCCGCTCGGGCGCGCGCTCGGCGTATGAGACGGGCCGCGGCTCGGTGATCATCCGCTCGCGCTACGTCGTCGAGGAAGGTCGCGGCGACCGCCGCTCGATCGTGCTGACCGAGATCCCCTACCAGACCGGCAAGAACGGCCTGGTCGAGAAGATCGCCGAAGCCGCCAAGGACAAGCGCATCGAAGGCGTCAGCGATATTCGCGACGAATCGAGCCGCATGGGCGTGCGCATCGTCATCGACCTCAAGCGCGATGCGACCCCCGACGTCGTGCTTAACCAGCTGTGGCGGCACACCCCGGCGCAGTCGAGCTTCCCGGCGAACATGCTCGCGATCCGCGGCGGCCGTCCCGAACTGCTCAACCTGCGCGACATCCTCGAGGCGTTCGTCGGCTTCCGCGAGGAAGTGATCACGCGCCGCTCGAAGTTCGAGCTCGCCAAGGCGCGCGAGCGGGCGCATCTGTTGCTCGGCCTCGTCATCGCGGTCAGCAACCTCGATGAAGTCGTCAAGATCATCCGCGGCTCGTCGAGCCCCGCCGCGGCGCGCGAAGCCTTGCTGTCGCGCGACTGGCCGATCGCCGACATCGCGCCCTATATCCGCCTGGTCGAAGCGGTCGATACCGAGGTTACCGGCGCGACTTATCGCCTGTCCGAACTGCAGGTCCGCGCGATCCTCGACCTGCGCCTGCATCGCCTGACCGCGCTCGGGCGCGACGAGATCGGCAACGAGCTCCAGGGCCTCGCCGATTCGATCGCCGAATTGCTCGAGATCCTCGCCAACCGCGCAAAGCTCTACGCCGTGATGCGCGAAGAGCTGGTCGCGGTCCGCGCCGAATTCGCCACGCCTCGGAAAACCGAGATCGCCGCTGCCGCCGATGGCATCGACGACGAGGATCTGATCGAGCGCGAGGACATGGTCGTCACCGTCACGATGCAGGGGTACATCAAGCGCACCACGCTCGACACCTTCCGCGCCCAGGCACGCGGCGGCAAGGGCCGCGCCGGCATGGCAACCAAGGACGAGGACGCGATCACCAATTTGTTCGTGACGTCGACGCACACGCCGGTGCTGTTCTTCTCGACGCTCGGCAAGGTCTACCGGATGAAGGTCTGGAAGCTGCCCGAGGGGGGTGCTGCGACACGCGGCCGGCCGATGATCAACCTGCTTCCGCTGGCCGAGGGCGAGGTCATCTCGACCGTGCTCGCGCTGCCCGAGGACGAGGCCGAATGGGCCAAGCTCCACGTCATGTTCGCGACCGCAAACGGCAGCGTGCGCCGCAACTCGATGGACGCGTTCGCCAACATCCCGACCGCGGGCAAGATCGCGATGAAGTTCGAGGGGATCGACGAAGACGATCGCCTGATCGGCGTCGCTTTGCTGAGCGAAGAAGACGACGTCCTGCTCGCCACGCGCGCGGGCAAGGCGATCCGCTTTGCCGCCCACGAAGTGCGCGAGTTCCAGAGCCGCAACTCGACCGGCGTGCGTGGCATGGCGCTCAAGGGTGACGACAAGGTCATCTCGCTGTCGATCCTCCACCGCGTCGGCGCGACGCCCGACGAGCGCGAGGATTATCTCCGTTTCGCGCCGTGGAAGGGCGAGCGCGAGGGCGAGCCAACGATGGAGGCCGCGCGCTATCAGGAATTGATGGAGCGCGAGCAGTTCGTGCTGACCGTCTGCGAGAACGGCTATGGCAAGCTGTCCTCGGCCTATGACTATCGTCGTACCGGCCGCGGTGGCCAGGGCATCACCAATATCGACAACATCCCACGCAACGGCCTCGTCGTTGCGAGCTTCGCTGCGACCAAGGGCCATCAGCTGATGCTCGTCACCGATCAGGCGAAGGTGATCCGCACCACGCTCGGCTCGATGCGCGTGATCGGGCGCAATTCGGCGGGCGTGAAGCTGTTCGATGTCGGCAAGAACGAGCATGTCGTCTCGGCCGCGCGAATCGAAGAGTCCGAAGGCGATGCCGAGGCCGACGTCCGCGACCTGACCGCGGTCGAGATCGCGCCCGACGACACCGCCGATACCGGCGACGATCTCGCCGCCGGCCCGGAGAATGGCGAATGAGCGACTTGCCGCTGACCGCGTACAAGGTGCTCACCGCCGAGCAGATGGCGACGCTGGAGCAGGAGGAATCCTTCGCCGGCGCGCCGGTCGATCTTGCCGACGGCTACATCCACCTCTCGACCGCCGAGCAGTTGACCGAGACGGTCGACAAGCATTTCGCCGGGCAGAGCGATCTGCATGTCGCAGCGGTCGATCTCGGATCGTTCGGTGCGGGCCTCAAATGGGAAGAGTCGCGCGGTGGCCAGCTCTTCCCGCATCTGTACGGCGGTCCGCTGCTGCTCGAGACGGTAATCGCCTACGGCCCGCTCGAGCGCGATGCAGACGGCAAGGTCAAGCTGCCCGTCGCCGGCTGAGCGCAAGGCTCAACCGCGCATCGCCACCGCTTTGGTGAAGGTGTTGAGGTTGGGCAGATAGGGATTGCTGCGAACGACGGCGAGCGGCGCGATCGGCTTGTGAAAGTTGACGCCGCACGCGGTGCCGTCGCTCCAGACCACGGTACCGACGACTTCGAGATCCTTGGCCAGCAACAGGACTTCCTGGCCGCGCTGCGGCAAATCGTGCCCGCGAACGCACGCGCCGACGCAGGAAATATCGGCGATCTCGATCGCAAGTCGCTGGCGATCGACGATCACTGTCCCGGCGAAGCGAGTCGGGTATCGCTGCTCACGCCGCGCCGTCTGAAGCTCCTTGATGCTGCGCACGCCCATAATCCTGTCTACTCGGGTATTGGCCCTCGACCGATAACAGACGCTACGCAGCTGTGTTCCTAAGATTGATGCTTAGCAAAGTATGACGACACTTTAAGCGAACAGATCGATCACTTCGGCATCCGCCGCTTCGGCCTCGAGCAGCAGCGTGCGATGGCAATGCCGCGGGTCGCGCTCGAAGCACAACAGGGCGCTCGGCTTCTCCGCCGCGAGTTCCAGCATCCGCGCGGTTTGCGCCTGCGCTTCGGGCAGAACGAGCTGTTCGGCATAGACCGCCTCGAGCGTCGCCACATCGCCCTTCTTGGCAGCATCGCGCCCGCGCTTGGGGGTGCCGAGCGCTTTCAGATGGACATAATCGATTCCGGCTTCGGCGAGCGACGCCGCAAGCGACGTCTTCGAAAAACCCGGCCGGCGCGATAAAGGCAGCGCGCGGACGTCGATCACGCGGGCGACGCCCGCACGAGTCAGCGCATAGATAAACGCCGCCATCGTCGTGGCTTCATACCCGATCGTATAGATCTTCATCGCAACTCCTCGTCCGCCATGTCGGTACGAAGCGTCGCGCGATCAATGCGTCCGCCGTGATGCCGCGGCTCAGCGCGCGGCGTGTTGCGCAGCCCCCGACGCCGCAAGCAGCGCCTGTGCCCGGGTCTTTTCGGGTGAATCGTATCCGCCATAGAGCACCGGTATCAGCACTTGCCGCGCGAGATCGGCATGCCCCTGCCGCACCAGTTCCTGCGCGAGCAGCAGCCGCGGCCCGGGCGCGGCGGGGACTTCCTGCGTCACCTTGACGAGCCCGAGCATCGCTTGGTCGGGCACAGGCTCGCCCGCCTCGGCATAGCTGTTGAAGAAGGCGAGCAACGGGAGCGGCGTATCGTTGTCGATCCGCAGCGCGCGGACGATCGGCACGCGCGCCGCTTTGAGCGCGGCCACGCGATCGGCCGTGGGGCCTGCCAGCGCCTGATGCGTCAGCGCGATCCCCTTCCACGCGAGCGCGCGGATATTGTCGGGAGCCCTGGCAAGCACGCGCTCGGCCGACGCGAGACAGGCGGCATTCTGACCAGCGCGGCACTCGACCTCGGCTTGGGTCAGCAACGCCTCGGGATTGTATGGCAGATCGGCCACCGTATCGTGCAGCCGTGCGACCCATCCGCTGTCGGCCGGCGCGGCGGCAAGCCGAGTTCCTAGCTCGAGCCGCGCCTCGATCACGGCGGCGCTGCTGCGCGGCACGACGTTGATCGACGGATCGCCGCCCGGTGGTGGCACCGCGTCGGCGCGGGCATATTCGGTGCCGCGCTCCTGATAGATGTCGAGATCGTGCTGGAGACGGCTGAGATCGCCGAACACCTTTGCCGCCTCGGCCATCGGCACGCCCTGTCCGATCGCCGCCATATAGCGTTGGAATTGCGCGCTCCGCTCGGCCTTGAGCTGCGAGAAGAGGAAGAAATGCGTGAGCAGCCAGGCATGATACGGCGTCCAGCGCATCTTGCCCGTATCCCCCTGGAGATATTCCCCGGTTATGATCGGCTTCACGCGAAGCGGCCCATAGGCATTGAACACCTGACGGTAATCGAGCGGATCGCGCGCATAGTCGACCTTGCCGTCCCGCCGCACCTCGAGCGTCGAGAACAACGCGCCGACCCCGTCGAGATACCAGCGCGGATAGGCGGCTGGCACGTAGGTCAGCAGAAAATGCTGCGCGAACGCCGAATAGAGCACCGCCTCCCATCGCCGTGCGATCGGCGCACGCGCCATCGCGCCCATCATGCTCGTCCCGCCGCTCGCCTCGTCATTGGTCGACGTCGACCCATCTTCGAGATCGCGATCCTCGGCGAGCGCGGTGGAAAGCTTGATCACTTGATCGGTCCGCGCGACGGCGAGGACCGGACCGTCCTCGCGCGGATCGTAATAGCGCTCGCCCGCAAAGGTCGTCGCATAGGGGCCTTCTTCGGAGCGCAGGTTGCGCAGCTTCATCGCCTTGAAGAAATCGGCCGAGTCGACGAGCGTCACTTGCAGCTTCACCGTGTCGTCGGCGGCATTGGTCCGGTGATAGAGCCGCGCCATCAACGCATAGAGCCGCTCGAGCGTGTTGGTGACGCGCTTGAGTTCTGCCTCGCTCCCCTTGCTCGTGACGATGACATGCGCCGACTCGGCGCGACGCCATGCGCTCGGCGTATCCGACAGCCCTTGAACGACGATGTCGGGCCCGGTCTTGGCCTGGACCGGCGGCTGTTGTGCCGCGCCGGGTGCCGCGACGCCCCACCATATCACCGCTGCAGCAAGATACCGGCCGATCGCCATGACACGACTCCGTAAGGGGCGGCTTTCGACCGCGAGGAACGTTCTCCGAGCGCAACCATATCGCGCGGCGGAGGCGAGCGGTAGAGGCAGAGCGCGCTAAGTCCCGAATTTCATGCGTGAAGTTTCTGTCATCTCGCGAACGCATTGCTGTCGACGCGGGGCCGCCAAGCGCTCCGCACGCACGGCCTTTGCCACCCCGCCCCGCGCCCGCTATCAGCCAGCACATGACACACGACGTACACATTATCGGCGGAGGCCTTGCGGGCTCCGAAGCCGCCTGGCAGCTCGCCGAGGCCGGCTTCAAGGTGAAGCTCTCCGAAATGCGCGGATCGGGCGAGATGACCCCGGCGCACCAGACCGACGGCCTTGCCGAACTCGTCTGCTCGAACAGCTTCCGCTCGGACGATGCGACGAGCAATGCGGTCGGGCTGATCCACCAGGAAATGCGCACGCTCGGCTCGCTGATCCTGCGCGAGGCGGACGTCCACAAGGTGCCCGCAGGCTCCGCGCTCGCGGTCGATCGTGATCGCTTTTCCGACGGCGTCACCGCAGCGCTCAGCGCGCACCCTAATATCACGATCGTCCGCGAACGCGTCGACCTCCTGCCCGCCGAGGGGCTCACGATCGTCGCGACGGGTCCGCTCACCGCGCCCGCGCTGGCCGACAACATCGGCGGCGCGACCGGCAAGGATGCGCTCGCTTTCTTCGACGCGATTGCGCCGATCGTCCATTTCGACAGCATCGACATGGAGACCGCCTGGATGGCGTCGCGGTGGGACAAGGGCGATACGAAGGATTACATCAACTGCCCGATGACGAAGGACGAATATCTCGCCTTCCACACCGGGCTCATGGAAGGCGAAAAGACCGAGTTCAAGGAATGGGAGAACGTCCCCTATTTCGAAGGCTGCATGCCGATTGAGGTCGCCGCATCGCGCGGTGTCGACACCTTGCGCTACGGGCCGATGAAGCCGGTCGGGCTCGACGATCCGAGGACCGGGCGCTGGCCCTATGCGGTCGTGCAGCTGCGCCAGGACAATGCCTCGGCCACGCTGTGGAACATCGTCGGCTTCCAGACCAAATTGAAGCATAGCGAGCAGGTCCGCCTGTTCCGCACGATCCCCGGTCTTCAGAATGCCGAGTTCGCGCGATTGGGCGGCTTGCACCGCAACACCTTCATCCGCTCGCCCGAACTGCTCGATCCGACGCTGCGGCTGAAGGCGCGCCCTAATATCCGCTTCGCCGGACAGATCACCGGCTGCGAAGGCTATGTCGAAAGCTCGGCGATCGGATTGCTCGCGGGGCGCTTCGCCGCGGCCGAACTCGGCGGGGCCGCGATGACGCCACCGCCGGTCGAAACCGCGCTCGGCGCGCTGCTCCACCACATCACCGGCGCCGCTGTCGCCGAGACGTATCAGCCGATGAACGTCAATTTCGGCCTGTTCCCGCCGATCGAAGGCCGCACCAAGAAGGCCGACCGCAAGAAAATTTACACCGACCGTGCCCGCGATGCGCTTGGGGCGTGGATGGCAGCGTAACGCCGCCGTTCAGCTCTCCTCGGCGTTCGCCGGCGCGTCGTCCTTGGCCGCCGGCGGACAATCGCGCCGCACGCGCGGCGGCTTGCGCTTGACCGCGGTCCTGGCGAATTCGACCGGGGTCATCGCGCCCGATTTGTCGCCATCGGCCGCGGCAAACTTGCCTTCGGCCTTCACTGCCCATTCGTCGAACGCCAGCAGGCCGTCATGGTTGACGTCGAGCTTGGCGAACGCCTTGCGCCGCGCGGCGAGATATTCCTCGCGCGTCACCTTGCCGTCGCGGTCCTTGTCGTAGCGGTCGAAGCGCTTCTGCTCGCGCGTCCTGTCGCTCGCCTCGGGAACGGTATCGGGGAGCGGCGCCGCCGCGCCCGTCGCCTGCCCCTGCCCCTGCCCGACCGGCGCCAGCGGCAACGCGGCGACCGAGCGCGCGTTGCGATTGAACACCAGCATCCCCGCCGCCGCCAGCGCCAAAGCCGCCAGCCCGCCCACCAGATAGCGCCACATATCGTCCCCCCACGATCGTCGCGGCAGGATAACCCGTTCTGGCGCCTTGCGAAAGTCTATCGTCCGGTAATGCGGTGCAACGCCAGTCGCGCGACCCGCCGCGGTGCCCCATGCGGCACGGCGGTATCAAGCGGGACCGCCAGGTCCATCCGCGCCAGCTGCGTCAGCGCGCCGAGCGGGCGCCCGGCGCGGCTCCAGCGCACCGCCGTTGCCGCTGCGATCGCCTGTGAGGCGGACGTCGCGGCGCGACGTGCGACCGCCGGGTCGCGTACGTGGCGCGCGAGGTCGGCCAGCACCCATCCCTCCCCCGCCGCCTCGACGGGGTCGGCTGGCGCGCCGCCAAGCACGGTCCGCGCCGCGACGAACAAACCGCGCCCCCGCGCTTCAGCATGGAGCTGCAGCGCGGGTCCGTCGATCGCCTCGGCTTCGAGCAGTGCTTCCCACCCATCGATCATCGCGGCGAGCTGCGCGCCGCTAACGCCCCGCGCCACCACATGGTCGGCGAGCGCCTGTAAAACAGGCTGCGCGGGGGGCGGCGCGCTGTCGAGCGCGCGCAGCGCCTCGTGCCACCATGTCAGCCGCATCTGTCCCACCAACGGCTCGCGCGTCGTCCGCAGGATCTGCCCCAGCGTATCGTCGAGCGAGAAAAGCGCGGCTAGCCCCGGCCGCGCGGTCTCGGCCGCATAGGAAAGCGCCAGGGCCCGCTCGGCCGACCTGGCCTGCGCCGCGGTTAACGCACCTTTTACCATCGATCTTGTACCCAATTTAGCCGCCTCTTGTTCAAGGCGGCCCGATCTTATGTTCAAGGCGTAACCATGTTCCGGCGTATCGCGAAACCCAAAGACGACGTACGACCATTTTTGAGCCGCCTGCGACACGATGTGCGTGGCAACGCCCTGGCGATCATGGCGGCCGCGATGGTCCCGCTGATCGGGTTCGCCGGCTCGGCGATCGACATGGGGCGGCTTTACGTCGTCAAGGTCCGGCTACAACAAGCGTGCGACGCGGGCGTTCTGGCCGGGCGCAAGACGATGACCGACACATCGACGACCACAGCGCTCGATTCCACGGCATCCGCGCAGGCGCAGAGCTTTTTCGCGAACAATTTCAAATCGGGTTTCTATTCGAGCACGGCGGTGGCGTTCACGCCGACCAAAGCGGTCAACGGAACGAACTCGACCGTCGCCAACGCCGTGACTGGCAGCGCCACTGCGACGGTACCGATGACGTTGATGACCTTTTTCGGCCAGCCGGCGATAAAGCTGACCGTTGCGTGCCAGGCGGTGTTCGACCTCGCGGATACCGATGTGATGTTCGTGCTCGACACGACCGGTTCGATGTCATGTCAGCCGAGCGATCCGGCGAGCTGCGCGAACGGCGTGGTGTCGTACACGCGCGGCGACCAGACGACCGGCTATTACAATCAGGAAAGCAGCAATTCGAAGATCGAGGCGCTGCGGCAGGCGGTCGTGCTGTTCGATACGACGATGCGGTCCAGCGCCGACGTGACGACGCATTTTCGCTATGGCTTCGTGACTTATTCGTCCGCGGTCAATGTCGGCGGGGTCATTCCGCCGAGCTACCTTCAGAACACAAACTGGACGTATCAGAGCCGGCACGTTCAGGGAGATTACAATTACGGTGCGGCCACGTCGGCCAGCTATACCGGTGTTCCAAGCGCCTCTTGCGTGGGGCCGCAGCGAATGCCGTAATTACCCACCCCCTACCGGCTATAAGGCAGAGACGGCACCGAGGATGGTCTGGAATGGACTGCCTCCTGCGAGA
>NZ_JASJVC010000026.1:0-47228 GCF_035019905.1 Sphingomonas sp. 10B4
CGGATCATGTTGGAACATGAATCGCTTCCGGACCACAACGCAACCTCTTTTCCGGCTCCTCAATGAGTCAGGCTATACTCGCCGGCTTTGTTCTGCTCGATCACGAACTTATGCGCCATCATCGCTCTCCCGGATGAGCCGCAGGCATAGCGCGAATTCGGTCGTTACGCTACCGCGACGAACCGACCCGGAGCATATCGCGCGGGATCGATTCCCGCGACGCTTGGATCAGGCTCCCTGCCGAGCAGCAGCGCAGCGGCCAGGGCGGCGGCGGCCGGCGCGGTCTGGATGCCGAATCCCCCCTGCCCGGCAAACCAGAAAAAGCCCGGCGACTCGGCCGCGAAGCCATAAACGGGCAAGCGATCGGGCGCGAAACTGCGCAATCCCGCCCAGCGCCGCTCGACGCGCGTGATCGTCCAGTCGACGACATGCTCGAATCGGTCGATCGCAATCGCGACGTCGAGTTCCTCGGGCTGGGCATCGCCGAGGGGTGCTTCGGTCTCGTCATGCGGACTCAGCCACAACCGCCCGCCTGCTTCGGGCTTGAAGTAGAAGCTTCCCGAAATGTCGGCGATATGCGGCAACGTATCGGGTGCGGCCGGGTCGGTCGCGAGCTGCACGACGGTGCGGCGGTACGCGGTGATCCCGATCGGCGCGACTCCGACGCGCCCAGCGACCTGATCGGCCCAGGCGCCCGCGGCGTTGACGAGGATCGGCGCGCTCACCGGCCCGCCCCCGGTCTGCACTTCCCAGCAATCGTTGCGCCGCTCGGCGCTTTGCAGCGGTGCCGAGACCAGCAGCGTCGCACCCGCGCGCTTGGCCTGGGCGAGGTAATGGGCGTGCAGCGCGGCGACGTCGATGTACGTGCTGCTCGCCTCGAGCACGCCGAGCGTCCATTCGGGACGCAGGCCGGGAACGAGCGCGTGCGGGTCGACTCGGTCGAGCGCGACGCCGCTCCCGGCAAATTCGGCAAGAAACGCGTCGATCGCGGGCGCATCCTCGGCGCGGCCAATATGGAGCGACCCGAGATCCTGCAGGAACCCGCCTGCCCGCAGCGCCGGCCCCGACGCCGTGGTCAGCGGCTGGATCCCCGGGCCGCCATAGGTTTCCGACCAGAACGCAGCCGACCGCCCCGTCGCGTGATAGCCCGCCACGTCCTCGGCCTCGAGCAGCACCACCGGCACGAACGGCGCGATCGCCGCGGCAAGGCTCGCGCCCGCGATTCCCGCACCGACGATTGCGACATCGTAGTGCTTCATGCGCGTGGTCCGGGTGCCCGCGCCGCCAGAAAGCCGTCGATCGCGCCCAGCGCGCGATTGCGCACCGCATCGACCTCGCGGAGAATTTCGTGCGCCGATTCCACGCCGAAGCGCGCGACCTGCGCATCGGGCAGCTTTGCCGCGACGCCGTAAGCGGCCTTGGGCGCGACGAGCTGGTCGTTCTCGGGCACGACGAACAGCAGCGGCACGGAGAGCGTTTTCAACCGCGAATCGGCGCGCAACCGTCGAGTCGAGCGGAATGCCTCGATCACCCAGCGCCAACTCGGCGGGCCAAGCAGCAAATCTGGCTTGCTCGCCTGCCAGAAGAGCTCGTCTTCGTAGCGATCCTGATCGTGCGTCAGCAGCGCCTGGCGGGTTTCGGTCGTCGCGGGCTTCTCATTGCCGCGCCACGCCGGCCGCGCGGCATCGCCGATCCCGCCGAGCAGGACCGCGAGGCGCTCGCCGAGCGTCGCACCGAGCGGGCTGTGTAGCCCCAGCATCGGCGCGACCAGCACCGCCGCATCGGGCTCCGCCGCACCCTCGACCAGCGCGCGCAGCAGCAAATGCCCGCCCATCGAGTGTCCGATCGCGACAAGCGGCCCGCCAGTGCCAGCGGCACTCTCGGCCCGCCATTCCGCCCAGAACGCGCGGAAATCGTCGATATAGAGCTGGAAATCGTCGACATGCCCGACATGCGGATTGGGCGAGAGCCGCCCCGAGCCGCCCTGCCCGCGCCAGTCGAACGAGGTGATCGACCAGCCTTGCGCCTGCCAATGCGCGAACGCCTCGAGATATTTCTCGAAGATATCGCCGCGCCCGCCCTGGAACAGCATCCGCCCGCGCGCGGGCCCGTTCGCTGGCCAGTCGAACCGGCGCAGCGCCCAGCCGTCGGGCGCAGTCCAGCGCGTGATCCGCGCCGCGGCGGGAATCGCGCGTCGATACAGCTGGGGGGAAACCATGGATCATGGTTACGGTTTCGAAAGGCCTGTCGTCTAGGCCTTTCCCGCATGCGTGGGGATACTCTTTCGATTGTGTTGGTGGCGACATTGGCGCTGATCCTGGTTTCGGCCGGGATCCAGGACGCGCGCACGCGTGAGATCGCAAATTGGAAAAACGCCGCGATCGCATTGCTCGCGCCCTTCTATTGGTGGGCGTGCGGGCTCGCGGTGTGGCCCGACATGGCCGCGCAATTCGGGCTCGCGCTGATCGTATTCGCGCTGTTCATCGCCACATTCCAGTTGGGCTGGATGGGCGGCGGCGACGTCAAGATGATCGGCGCGCTCGCTTTGTGGCTGCCGCTGGTGCCGCTGGTGTGGATGCTGATCGTGATGTCGCTGGTCGGCGGCGCGCTGACCGCGGTGGTGATGATCGAGCATCGTCTCCGCCGTCGGACCACCCCGATCGAGATCCCCTATGGCGTCGCGATCGCAATCGCCGCCTTGTTCGCGCTTCGTGAACCGCTTTTTAACCACTTTGGTGTGAATGCTTAACGCGGGCTCAACCGCCCACGTTCGAAAGGTTCGAAATGGATAGTCGCAAGGTCCTATTGCTGGTGGGAGCGCTGATCGTCGCTGCGATCACCGCGTTCATGGCGCGATCGCTGATCGTCGGCAGTTCGGCGCCGCAAGCCAATGCCGTGGTCGCCGCTCCGGTGGTCGACGGGCCCGAAGTGCTCGTCGCGACCAAGGCGCTGCCGGTCGGCACGATCCTCGATGCCACTGCGCTGAAGTTCCAGCCCTGGCCAAAGGAGCTCGTCGAGAATGCCTATTTCATCAAGAAGGGTGGCTTCGATCAGCGTACGCTGCTTGGCACCGTGGTGCGCAACGCGATCACCGCCGGGCAGCCGCTGACGCAAGGCGCGCTGGTCAAGCCGGGCGACCGCGGGTTCCTCGCTGCAGCGCTCGGGCCTGGCATGCGCGCCGTCACCGTACCCGTGCAGACTCAGACGAGCGTCGCGGGCTTCGTGTTTCCAGGCGACCGAATCGATCTGATCCTGACGCAGGCCGTGGTGGGCGGCGGTGATGGTCCCCCGCTCAAGGCGGCCGAGACGATCATGCGCAACTTGCGCGTGCTCGCCACCGATCAGCGCACCGACAATGGCGTCGGCGAAGACGGCAAGTCGGTCGTCCGCACCTTCTCGAACGTGACGATCGAGGCAACGCCCAAGATCGCAGAACAGATTGCCGTCGCGCAGACGCTCGGCTCGCTGTCGCTGTCGCTGCGCTCGATCGCCGACAACAACAGCGATCTCGAACAGGCGATCGCCAGCGGCAACGTCACCATGCCCGAAGACCCCAAGGCCGAAAAGGCGATGCTCACGCGCATCGCGGCCTCGCCCTCGGCGGGTGGCGGCACGATGGCGACGGGTGCCGATGTCTCGCGCTTCCAGCGCAGCTCGGTTCCGGGAAAAGTAGCCCAGGCCGGCGCTCCAGGGGCCCCTGGCATGGTCGCTCCAAGCGGCGGTTTTCCCGGGGGGGGTGCGGTACGCGCCGGGCCGATGGTCCATATCGTTCGCGGCAATGCGGTGACCGATGTCGCCGTTGAGGGGAAGAAGTGATGCGCAACCTCGGCTTCCTGCACCGCGCCGTTTCGGCGACGGTCCTGACAGCGCTGGTCGCCAGCGCACCCGCTCCGCTCCTCGCCGCAGGCGGCAAGCCACCGCGGCGAGGCTCGCCCGCCCGCCCGGCCAGCCACGCCGTGACGCATATCGGATCGGCCCCCACGGGCACGGTGCGGCCGACCAACGAGGTTACGCTGTCGACCGGTCAGGGCGAGTTGATCAACCTGCCCGCCAGCGTCAGCGACGTGTGGATCTCGAACCCGGGTGTCGCCGACGTCTATGTCAGCAACCCGCACCAGATCCATCTGTTCGGCAAGGATTTCGGCGAGTCGACGATCTTCGCGACGAGCGCGAGCGGTGCTGTGATCTACGCCGCCAACATCCGCGTTAGCCAGAACCTGACCTCGATCGACCGCATGGTGAAGCTCGCCATGCCCGACAGCGACATCCGCGTCACCACGGTCGGCCAGATCGCGGTGCTGACCGGGACGGTCGCCTCGCCCGAGGACAGCGCCCAGGCACAACGGCTGGTGAGCGGACTGCTCAACCCCGGCGTCGTGCCAGGGGCCGAGACCGGGCTCAAGATCGGCGTGATCAACCGGCTGCGCGCGGCGACTCCGCTGCAAGTCAATCTGCAAGTGCGGATCGCCGAAGTCAGCCGCAGCTTCGTCAAGAATATCGGCGTCAATCTCGCCAACCGCCAGATCGGCAGCGGCGCGATCTTCAACCTCAATCAAGGCCGCGCCGCATCCATCACGACCGTCCCTGGCGTGCCCGGCGATCCGACGCTGATCGCGAGCGGACTGAAGCCCGGCCAGACGCAATTCGCCTTCCCGGCCGCGACCGGCATGGGCACCGCGCTCGGGATTGCGGGCCGCGCGTTCGGCATGGATCTGCTCGCTTCGCTCGATCTGGGCGAACGCGACGGGCAAGTCTCGACGCTCGCCAATCCGAACATCACCGTGATCTCGGGCGAGACCGGCTCGTTCCTGGCCGGCGGCGAATTCCCGATCCCGATCTCGCAGGGGCTCGGCGCGGTGTCGGTCGACTACAAGCAATATGGCGTCAGCCTGTCCTACACGCCGACGGTGCTCTCCGACGGGCGCATCTCGCTCCACGTTCGCCCCGAAGTGTCGCAGCTGTCGTCGCAAGGCGCGGTCACGCTGTCGGGCGTCAGCATCCCTGCGCTGACGACGCGGCGTGCCGAAACGACGGTCGAGCTCGGCTCGGGCCAGAGCATGATGATCGCCGGGCTGTTGTCGAACAACCACAACAACTCGATCGACAAGGCGCCGGCGCTCGGCGACATGCCCGTGGTCGGCGCGCTGTTCCGCTCGAACGCGTTCCAGCGCAACGAGACCGAGCTGGTGATCGTGATCACGCCGTATCTGGTCAAGCCGGTCAACGCCGCCGACATCGTCCTGCCGACCGATGGCTATAAGGCGCCGACCGATCTCGGCCGCGTGTTCATGGGGCAGTTGGGAAGCGGCACCACCGGCGGCGATCGTCCCAAGCCGACAATGGCCCCGCGCGACCCGCTGCAGCCCGCCTTCCAGGCCGCGCTGCAAGTGCCGCAGCGCGCGCCTTCGGCACCGGGTGATCGCGACAGCGCACCGCTGCCCGCTCTTCCCGCACCCGCGGGCAAGCCCAAAAGGGGCGCCAATGTCGCGCCCGGTTTCAGCAACTAAGGCCGGAGGAACATGATCATGTTCAAGCGCAGTCTCTTGATCGCGACCACCCTCGCCCCGGCGTTGCTCGTCGGCGCATGCGCCGGCACGCAGAATCGCGGGCTCGAATCGGTCCACCAGCCGGTCGTCAGCCGCAGCGACTATGCACTCGACGTCGCGACCAGCGGCGGTGACCTCGCCCCCGGCGAAGAACAGCGTCTCGCCGGCTGGATGGCCTCGCTCCGTGTCGGCTATGGCGACCGAGTCGCGATCGACGATCCCAACCCCTACGGCGCTGGCGTGCGCGAGGCGGTGGCGCGCCAGGTGGCGCATTACGGCTTGCTCGTTTCCGACGACGCGCCCGTCACCAACGCGCCGATCACCGCGGGCACCGTCCGTGTGGTGGTGACGCGGATGAAGGCGAGCGTGCCCGGTTGCCCCGATTTCAGCCGTGATAGCTCGACCGATTTCGAGGCGAACACGTCCTCGAATCATGGCTGTGCGAGCAACGCGACGCTCGCTGCGATGATCGCCAACCCAGCCGATCTCGTGCTCGGCCAGACGGGCAACGGCGTCGCCGATCAGTCCGCTTCGGCAAAGGCGATCGACAGCTTCCGCAAGGCCCCGCCGAGCGGCGCCGGCGGCACCACCATCAAGGCCGAAAGCGCCGGAGGCAAATAATGAACGCACCGTTCAATCCCGGCCGGATGGGTCTTCGCGATCCCTTCTCCGCTTATGTCTGCGACGAGACCACCGCCGAGACGCTACGGCCGATCGTCACCGAAATGGGCTGGGCGCCCGAAAAGGTGAACAAGGGCGGCCTGCGCAACGCGGTGCAATCGCTCTCGGTCTCGGCCTCGCCGCAGATCCTGTTCGTCGATCTGTCCGAAAGCGGCGACCCGCTCAACGACATCAATGCGCTCGCCGAGGTTTGCGAGCCCGGCACCGTCGTGATCGCGGCGGGCCAGGTCAACGACGTCCGGCTCTATCGCGATCTCGTCGTCAGCGGGATCCAGGATTATCTGCTCAAGCCGCTCAACCCCGACATGCTGCGCGAGGCCTTCACCAACGCGCAGGCGATCCTCAACGCGCCGAAAGCGGTCGAGGCGGGGACCGAGCGGCCGCATATCTCGACCGCATTTATCGGCGCGCGCGGCGGTGTCGGCGCGTCGAGCCTGGCGACCTCGGTCGCCTGGGTGCTGAGCGAAAAGGGCGCGCGGACCACGGCGTTGCTCGATCTCGACGTGCATTTCGGCACCGGCGCGCTGTCGCTCGATCTCGAGCCCGGCCGCGGCCTGACCGACGCGATCGAGAATCCGAGCCGCATCGACGGGCTGTTCATCGAACGCGCGATGGTCAAATCGAGCGAGCGGCTGTCGGTGCTGTCGGCCGAGGCGCCGATCAATTCGCCGCTGATGACCGACGGATCGGCCTTCTACCAGTTGCAGGAGGAAATGCGCGCCGCGTTCGAATGCACCGTGGTCGATCTGCCGCGCACCATGCTGGTCCAGCATCCGCACTTGATCTCGGACATTCAAGTCGCGGTGATCGTCACCGAACTGACGCTGGCGGCAGCCCGCGACACGATCCGGCTGCTATCGTGGATGAAGTCCAACGCGCCGCAGACGCAAGTCGTGGTCGTCGCCAACCGCGTCCAGCCGGTCGCGCAGCTCGAGATCAGCCGCAAGGACTTCGAGGGCTCGATCGAGCGCAAGATCGATTTCAGCATCGTGTTCGATCAGAAGCTCGCGGCGCAGTCCGCCAAGCTCGGCAAGCCGTTCGCCGAGGCGGGCAAGGGTTCGAAGACGATCCTGCCGATCATCGACCTCGCGACGAAATTGATGGCGGTCGGCGATTCGGCCGAGTCGATCGATACCGGCAGCAAGAAGAAACCTGCCGCCAAGGGCACTTCGCTCGTCGGCAAGTTCGACTTCAAGGCGCTGGTGTCGCGCAAGAAGAAGGCGTGAAGCCACGCCAATGTCGGTTTTTGGGTCAGTTTTTGGGGGCGCCGTAAACGCCGTGGTAACGAAGCGGAGCGCTTGATAGGCTCATGGACTTGATGCCCGTTCTTTCGCTGGGTGGCGGCGCGCTGATCATGCTGATGCTGGTCGCGTTCGCCTTTGCCGGCCCCTCGCCCGAACGCGCTCGAACGCGGCGTGTCGCGGCGATGCGCGCGCGTCACGGCGATTCGGCCAATACGCTGGTCGACGCCCAGATGCGCCGCATCTCGTCGCTGCAAGGCACCAAGATGGATGCTGCCGCGGCGCGCTTCCTGCCCCGTCCTGCCTTGCTCAAGAAGCGGCTGGCGATGACGGGCAAGACCTGGACCGTCGGCCAATACGGCATGGCGACGATCGGCATCGTGATGGGCGTGACGATCCTGCTGTCGATCATCGGGTTGCCGGTGCTGCTCGGGCTGCTGCTCGGCGTCGTGATCGGGGGTGGCGTGCCGCACATGGTCGTCGGCTTCTTCATCAAGCGCCGCATCGCGCAATTCACCAGCAAGTTTCCCGATGCGATCGAGCTGCTCGTGCGCGGACTGCGCTCGGGCCTGCCGATCACCGAGACGATCGCCGTCGTCGGCGCCGAGGTCGACGGTCCGGTCGGCGTCGAGTTCAAGAGCATCACCGACAAGATGAAGATCGGCCGGACGATGGACGCCGCGCTGCAGGAAACCGCCGACCGGCTCGGCACGCCCGAATTCCAGTTCTTCGTCATCACCATCGCGATCCAGCGCGAAACCGGCGGCAATCTGGCCGAAACGCTCGCCAACCTCGCCAACGTGCTGCGCATGCGCAGTCAGATGAAGTTGAAGATCAAGGCGATGTCGTCCGAGTCGAAGGCGTCGGCCTATATCGTCGGATCGCTGCCGTTCATCGTGTTCGGGATGATCTGGATGATCAATGGCAGCTACATGCAGAAATTCTTCGTCGACCAGCGGCTGATGGTCGTCGGCGGCGGGGGGCTGCTCTGGATGGGGCTTGGCGCGTTCATCATGAGCCGCATGGTCAATTTCGAGATTTGATGCGATGACCCCACTCGATCATCCCGCTGGCCCCGTCATCCTTGGCGTCAACGTCTTCACCGTCGCGACCTTCCTCGCCGGCATCGCCGCGTTCATGGTGCTGCTCGCGGTCTATGCCGCGACCACTGCGCGCGACCCGATGACCAAGCGCGTCAAGGCGCTCAACGACCGGCGCGAGCAGCTGAAGGCGGGCATCACCGCCTCGACCAAGCGCCGCGCCAAGCTCGTCACCAAGAACGAGACGACCGACCGGATCAAGGCGCTGCTGTCGGGCCTCAAGGTGCTCCAGGACAGCCAGGTCAAGGCGGCGCAGGTCAAGCTGATGCAGGCGGGTATCCGCTCGAAGGAATATGCCGTCGCGGTGATTTTCGGCCGGTTGATGCTGCCGCTCACCTGGGGCGTGTTCGGCGTCTATGTCGTGTACGGTACCGAGATGTTCGCTGGCTGGACGCCGTGGAAGGCGTACGCGCTGGTCGCGATGAACTTCGTGCTGTCGTACAAGGCGCCCGATATCTATCTCAACAATCTCGTCACCAAACGCTCCCAGGCGATCCAGAACGGCTTGCCCGACGCGCTCGACTTGCTGGTGATCTGTGCCGAAGCGGGACTCACCGTCGACGCCGCGTTCAACCGCGTCGCGCGCGAACTGGGCCGCGCCTATCCCGAACTGGGCGACGAATTCACGCTCACCGCGATCGAACTCGGCTTCCTCTCGGAACGGCGCCAGGCGTTCGAGAACCTTGCACAGCGCGTCAAGCTCGACGCGGTCAAGGGCGTCGTCACGACGATGATCCAGACCGAGAAATACGGCACGCCGCTGGCGTCTGCGCTTCGCGTGCTGTCGGGCGAGTTCCGCAACGAACGCATGATGCGCGCCGAGGAAAAGGCCGCGCGCCTCCCCGCGATCATGACGATCCCGCTGATCCTGTTCATCCTGCCAACGCTGTTCGTCGTCATTCTCGGCCCGGCGGCCTGCTCGATCTCCGACGCGTTCAACCACTGACGACCGCGGCGGCAGGGGTGCCGGCAAGCGCCCTTGCCGCACGACGCAGTTAACGGCATTTTATACCGCGACGTTCTGTCGAGGGATGAGGCCATGCTGTTTACTACATCGGAGCAGTTCGTCGTACTGACGGTCGTGCTGTTGAGCGGGTGGCTGATCGGGTTTGCCAGCGCACCGAATGCCGCCAAATGGAAGCGGCGCGCGCGGGCGCAGGCCGACAGCTATGCGGCCTATCACCGCGATGCCGAGGACAAGCTCCGCGCGGCGCAGCAGCGCGCGACCGACCTGAAGGACGAGCTTGCGTCGCTGCGCGCCGACCATGCCGACGCCGAGCAGACGATCGCGCGGCTGCGGAGCGGCGCGAGGCACGATGTCACGCCAGAGGTCGTGCCAGCGACGGTTGCGCCGCCCCACGAGCCTGTTGTCGAAGCGGACAACGGCATCCCCCACGCCAGAGTCGATCCGCGCCCAGGGCGCGAGGATCTGACGCGGATCCGCGGGATCGACGCGCTGCTTGCGACGCGGCTGTTCAGCCTCGGCTTGGTGCGGTTCGAGGATATCGAGAAGCTCTCGGCCGCCGACGAGATCGCGCTCGAGCAGCAGCTCGCGTTGCCAGCGGGGCTGATCGCGCGCGACGAATGGCGCGCGCAGGCTGCGGCGCTCCGCGCAGGATCGGTGAATGCGCCGGGGGAAAACGTCGAAACGGGCGCACTGCAGGCGCCTGAGGTACCGCCTCCACCGCCAGCCTGAAGAAGGCTGGCGGTTCCCCTCCCCCGCTATTCGGAGGAGGGTTTCGGGAGCATGGCGCGCAACGCGGTGCGGCCGAGCCCGCTCAGCCCTGCTTTGCCAGCGCCGCCTGCGCCGCCGCGAGCCGCGCGATCGGCACGCGGTACGGCGAGGCCGAGACGTAGTCGAGCCCGGTCGCCTCGCAGAACGCGATGCTCGCCGGATCGCCGCCATGCTCGCCGCAAATGCCGAGCTTGATTCCCGGGCGCGCCGCGCGACCACGCTCCGCCGCCATCTCGATTAGCTGCCCGACGCCCTCGACGTCGAGCGAGACGAACGGATCGCGCGCGTAGATGCCGCGCTCGACATAGGTGGTGAGGAAGCGCGCGGCGTCGTCGCGGCTGACGCCGAGCGTGGTCTGCGTCAGATCGTTGGTGCCGAACGAGAAGAACTCGGCCGCCTCGGCGATCTCGCCCGCCATCAGGCACGCCCGCGGCAGCTCGATCATCGTGCCGACGAGATATTCGATGCGGTGCCCCTTGTCGGCGAACACGGCTTCCGCCGCCTTGTCGACGACGGCCTTCATCAGCTCGAGCTCGCGCGCGGTGCCGACCAGCGGGATCATCACCTCGGGGATCGGCGCCGCGCCCGATTTGACCGCGACCTCGATAGCCGCCTCGAAGATCGCGCGCGCCTGCATCTCGTAGATTTCAGGATAGGTCACGCCGAGGCGGCAGCCGCGATGGCCGAGCATCGGGTTGAACTCGTGGAGCTCGGCAGCGCGACGCTTGAGCACGTCGATGTCGATCCCCGCCGAACGCGCGACCTCGGCGAATTCGGCTTCCTGGTGCGGCAGGAATTCGTGGAGCGGCGGATCGAGCAAGCGGATCGTGACGGGCAGGCCCGCCATTACCTCGAACAGCTGGACGAAATCGCTGCGCTGTGCGGGCAGCAGCTTGTCGAGCGCGGTGCGGCGGCCGGCTTCGTCTTCGGCGAGGATCATCTGGCGCACGTCGGTGATGCGCTGGGCATCGAAGAACATGTGCTCGGTGCGGCACAGACCGATGCCCTCGGCACCGAACTCGCGCGCGACCTTGGCGTCGAGCGGGGTCTCGGCATTGGCGCGAACTTTCAGGCGGCGCACGCCGTCGGCCCACACCATCAGCGCGGCGAAATCGCCCGACAGTTCGGGCTGCACGGTCGGCACTTCGCCCGCCATCACTTCGCCGGTGGTGCCGTCGATCGTGACGAGATCGCCCTCGCGGATCGTCCGGTCGCCGACCTTCATCACGCCGGCCTTGGCGTCGATCGAGATCGAGCCGGCGCCCGAAACGCACGGCCGCCCCATGCCGCGCGCGACGACGGCGGCGTGGCTGGTCATCCCGCCGCGTGCGGTCAGGATGCCGCGCGCCGCGTGCATGCCGTGAATGTCCTCGGGCGACGTCTCGGTGCGGATCAGGATCACCGAGTCGCCAGCATTCGCGCGCTTCTCGGCGGTGTCGCTGTCGAACACCGCCTGGCCCGATGCAGCGCCGGGCGATGCGGGCAGGCCCTTGGTCAGCACGTCGCGCGGCGCCTTGGGGTCGAGCGTCGGGTGGAGCAACTGGTCGAGCGCGGCGGGGTCGATCCGCTGGACGGCTTCCTCGCGCGTGATCAGCCCCTCTTCGGCCATGTCGACCGCGATCTTGAGCGCGGCCTTGGCGGTTCGCTTGCCCGAGCGCGTCTGGAGCATCCACAGCTTGCCCTGCTGCACGGTGAATTCGATGTCCTGCATGTCGCGGTAATGCGTCTCGAGCAGGTCGAACACCTTGGCGAGCTCGGCGAACACCACCGGCATCGCTTCTTCCATCGACAGCGGCTTGGCACCCGCCGCCTCACGCGCCGCGGTGGTGAGGTATTGCGGGGTGCGGATACCGGCGACGACGTCCTCGCCCTGCGCGTTGATCAGGAATTCGCCGTAATAAGCGCGGTCACCCTTGGCGGGGTCGCGCGTGAAGGCGACGCCCGTCGCTGAGGTGTCGCCCATGTTGCCGAACACCATCGCCTGGATGTTGACCGCGGTGCCCCACGATGCGGGGATGTCGTTCAGGCGGCGATAGACCTTGGCGCGCTCGGACTGCCACGAGCCGAACACCGCGCCGACCGCGCCCCACAGCTGGTCGTGGACGTCCTGCGGGAAGGGCTTGCCCCACTGCTTTTCGACGAGCGCCTTATATTCGGCGACGAGCGCGCGCAGATCATCGGCGGTGAGGTCGGTGTCGAGGAAGTAGCCGCGGTCTTCCTTGGCGATTTCGAGCGCTTCCTCGAACGCGTCATGGTCGAGCTCGAGCACGACGTCCGAATACATCTGGATGAAGCGGCGATAGCTGTCCCACGCGAAGCGCGCGTCGCCGCTCGTGGTGGCGAGGCCCTCGACGGTCTGGTCGTTGAGGCCGAGGTTGAGCACGGTGTCCATCATGCCCGGCATCGAGGCGCGCGCCCCCGAGCGGACCGAGACGAGCAGCGGATCGGCGGCATTGCCGAAGCGCTTGCCCGTCACGCCCTCGATATGCGCGATCCCGGTGGCGACTTCGTCGCGCAGGCCTTGCGGAAACTGCCCGCCTTCATCGTAATAGACCGCGCAGAAATCGGTCGAGATGGTGAAGCCCGGCGGCACCGGCAGGCCGATCGACGCCATCTCGGCCAAGTTCGCGCCCTTGCCCCCCAGCAGGTTGCGATCGCCCTTGCCGCCGTCCGAAACGCCGCCGCCGAACCGATATACGTACGTCATGGATATTCCCTACTCAGTGCCTGGGTTTTCGCTGGGGAGGCGTCGGCAAAAGTCGCGGTATGATCACATCATCGCGGGGGCTAGCCCTCGATCTTCGAGAAGTCGGCCACGCTGTGCACCGCAGCACGAACGCGATCAAGCAGACCGAGCCGTGCCGTGCGCTTGGCGGGTTCAGGGTCAATGACGATGACGCTTTCGAAGAACGCGTCGATCGGGGCGCGCAGGGTTGCGAGCGCGGCCATCGCGGCTTCGAAATCCTCGCGCGCGATCGCTGCGGAGGCTGCCGGTTCGGCCGCGTCGAGCGCCGTGGCGAGTGCGGTTTCGGCAGGTTCTGGCGTGTAGGACGGTGCAGTGTGCGAACCCGCGCTCTCTTCAACCGTCACCCCAGCGAACGCTGGGGTCTCGTGGTTCTCCGGGTGCGCGCCCGCCGCGGAGACCCCAGCTTTCGCTGGGGTGACGGCCGGGGCGGACGTGCCGAAGCCCTCCTTCTTCAGGATATTCGCCGCGCGCTTGTACCCGGCGAGCAGGTTCGCCCCATCCTCGGTCCCGACAAACCCCTGCAACGCCCGCACGCGCGCGAGCAGGCGGACGAGATCGTCCTCGCCGCCGAGCGCGAACACCGCGTCGATCAGGTCATGCCGGACGCCGGCTTCGCGTTGCTGGACTTTGAGGCGGTCTGCGAAAAAGTCGAGGAGCGCATCGACCGTTACCGGAAGACTTTCTAGCGGTTCAGGATACGCGTTGTGAGGCTGGCCCCACGCATAGGCATGTTGAATCTCAGCCCATGTTTGCGACCAAAAGCTTATGCGAACAATCTCGTGCATGTCGGGTGAAGCATCCCCAATCATGACCTGGCCCGCCAAGATTGGTCTCAACTGTATCCGAATTTGGTTCTGCTGAATGAGGCGAGCAATGCCAAGCGCTGCTCGGCGGAGCGCAAACGGGTCCTTCGAACCAGTAGGCAATTCGCCTATTTCAAAAAACTTAGAAATCGTATCCAGCTTGTCCGCCAAGCTCACCGCCACCGTCACCGGATCGGTCGGGACGTCATCGCCCTGCCCGACCGGCTTGTAGTGATCGCGGATCGCCGCGGCGACGGCGGGGTGCTCGCCTTGCGCGGCGGCGTAATAGCCGCCCATCAAGCCCTGCAGCTCGGGGAATTCGCCGACCATGCCGGTGACGAGATCGGCCTTGCACAGCCGCGCGGCGCGGTCGGCGAGGTCGGCCAGTTCCGCGCGCGACAGGTCCCCCTTCCGCTTGCGGGAGGGGTTAGGGGAGGGGCCGTCAGCACTGGCGGCGTCGGCGAGGGGAACAGGCCCTCCCCCAGCCCCTCCCGCGAGCGGGAGGGGAGCAGAAGAGGTGACGATGCCCTCTTCCACCAACCACCGCGCGAGCTTGGCGACGCGGTCGACCTTGTCCGCCACCGTGCCGAGCTTCTCGTGGAACACGATCCGGTCGAGCTTCGCCGCCTGCTCCGCGAGCGGCACCTTGAGATCGGTCTCGTAGAAGAATTTCGCGTCGGACAACCGTGCCGCGAGCACCTTGCGGTTGCCTTCGACGATCTTCGCGCCGCCATCGGCCGCGTCGATATTGGCGGTACAGATGAACGCGTTCGCCAAGGCGCCGTCGGCCGAGCGGCACACGAAATACTTCTGGTTCACGCGCGCCGTCAGCTGGATCACCTCGGGCGGCACTTCGAGGAACGCCTCGTCAAAGCGGCCGAGCAGCGGCACCGGCCATTCGGTGAGGCCAGCATTCTCGCTCAGCAGCCCTTCGTCCTGCACCAGTTCGAGCCCGGCCTTGCGCGCGGCCATCGTCGCGCCGAGCGCGATGATCTGGCGGCGTTCGGCCTGGTCGACGATCACATGGCAGGCGCGGAGTTTCTCGACATAGTCATTCGCGCTGCCGATCGTGATGACATGCGGATGGTGGAAGCGATGCCCGACAGTCGCGGCGCCGCTGATGATGCCGGCGATCTCGCAGTCGATCACGGCGTCGCCGAACAAGGCGACGATCCCCTGCAGCGGGCGAACCCAGCGCAGCGATTCCATGGTAGTCGAGGCAGCGCCCCAGCGCATCGCCTTGGGCCAGGGGAAGGCGCGGACGATCGCGGGGATCGCTGCTGCCAGCACGTCGGCGGTGGCGCGGCCGGGCTTGTCGATCACCGCGAACAGGATGCCGTCGCGCTCGACAAGCTGCTCGCGCGTCAGGCCGGTCTTGCGCAGGAATCCTTCGAGCGCTTGCGGCGGGGCACTGGTCTTGGGGCCCTTGGTCTCTTCCGACACGGCGGCAGTCTGCGTAGGCAGATCGCGCGCGATCAGCACCAGGCGGCGCGGCGTGGCGTAGGTCTCGATCCCGATCATGGGCCCGCTAGCCTGATCCAGCTCAGAACCAAGCTGTTTGACCACGTGACTGACAAACAGTTTCGCGAGATCCTCGCGCGCGCGATCCTGCATCCGCGCGGGGATTTCCTCGGAGCGGAGCTCCAGCAGAAAGTCCGTCATGCGCACACCCCGTCAGCGATCGAAACGCAACGGCTTCGCGGCTTCGCGTCTTCGCGTGAAAAAGAAGGTCGGTTCACGCGAAGGCGCGAAGACGCGAAGAAACTCTTTTTCTCCGCGTCTCCGCGTCTCCGCGTGAACAAGAAATTTGGTTCTCGCGGAGACGCGGAGACGCGGAGAGACGAAGGAAGAGGCAGAGTGCCTGCGGCGCCGAACATCACGCGGCGTTCCAGGCGGGATACTCGGCCTTCCAGCCCTCGGCATTCTTGTCCATCCACGCCTGGCAGCTGCCCTTCGCGAGATCGCGCACGCGGCCCATATAGGCCTGGCGCTCGGCGACCGAGATCACCCCGCGCGCCTGCAGCAGGTTGAACACGTGGCTCGCCTTGATCGCCTGCTCATAGGCCGGGATCGGCAACTTGGCGGCGAGGCTGTTCTCGCACTCGGCGACATGCTTGCGGAACTGGTCGAACAGGCTGTCGGTGTCGGCGACCTCGAAGTTCCAGGTCGACATCTCGACCTCATTCTCGTGGAACACCTCGCCATAGGTCACGCCGGCATCGTTGAACGCCAGGTCGTACACATTGTCGACATTCTGCACGTACATCGCGAGCCGCTCCAACCCGTAGGTGAGCTCGCCCGCGACGGGCTTCATGTCGAAACCGCCCATCTGCTGGAAATAGGTGAACTGGGTGACTTCCATCCCGTCGCACCACACTTCCCAACCCAGCCCCCACGCGCCGAGCGTCGGGCTTTCCCAATCGTCCTCGACGAAGCGGATGTCGTGGACGAGCGGATCGATGCCGATCGCCGCGAGGCTGCCGAGATACAGCTCCTGCAGGTTCGACGGGCTCGGCTTCAGGATCACCTGATACTGATAGTAATGCTGCAGCCGGTTGGGATTCTCGCCATAGCGGCCGTCGGTAGGGCGGCGGCACGGCTGGACGAAGGCGGCGTTCCACGGCTTGGGGCCGAGCGCGCGCAGCGTCGTGGCGGTGTGGAACGTCCCCGCCCCCATCTCCATGTCATAGGCCTGGAGGATGAGGCAGCCATGCTGGCTCCAGTATTCGTGGAGCTTGAGGATCATGCCCTGGAAGCTGAGGGGTCTGTCGGTCACGCCGCGGGCTTTGGCGCAGGGCGCGCGGAATTTCAACTGCGCGCTTGGGGCAGTTCGCTTCCCCGTCAGCATGCACTGACCTTTTGTAAGGGGTTCTTGACATAGACACGACTCGCTGTCATTTAGTCATGGACAGCTGACATAGTGTCAGTGTCGCATGATGGAGGGACCGATGCACGATCATCCAGCAAGCCCGACGTCGCCGCTCGCTTGACGATGCGACCGCGATGGAAACCGATATGAAGAACCGCTTGAAGGTGCTGCGCGCCGAACGCGACTGGAGCCAGGCCGAGCTTGGCGGCCGGCTCGGCGTATCGCGGCAGGCGGTCAACGCGATTGAAACCGGCAAATACGATCCGTCGCTGCCGCTCGCGTTCAAGCTGGCGCGCCTGTTCGAAATGCCGATCGAGGAGATTTTCGATGACCAGACTGAAGATTGCCATGCCGCAGAATGAGATGGGCCCCGGCGAAGCCGCCGATCGCACGCGCTCGCGCCGCACGTTCATCACCTTCGCCGTGCTCAGCGTGCTCGGCGGCGCGGTCGGTTTCACCGCCGCGCTGATCGAGCCGCACGAGGCGACGCTCACCACCGGCGGCTCGCTGCCGGCATGGTTCGCGATCCTTGCCGCGCTGCTGCTGATCGGCGCGGTAACGGCAGGCAGCCTCGTCTATTACCGCACGATCGACGAGCTCCAGCGACTCGACAATTACTGGGCCGCGACGATGGGCGCCAACGTGCTGCTGATGGCCTATCCCGTCTGGCTGATCCTCTGGAAGGGCGGCCTCGTCCCCGCCCCCGATGCGATGACGCTCTATCTCGCGGTGCTGGTCTCGACCGGCCTCGCTTATGCCTGGCGCAAGCTGCGCTGACCTCGCCAAACCTTTAAGAAGGATCGAACCATGAAGACGCTCGATTTCGGGCAGACGGTGATCACGCTCGCCGCACTGCTGCTCGCCGCCAACACCGCGCCGCAAGCTCCTGCCCCTGCCCCGGCGGCGCCCGCGCCCGTCGCCACCGTTCCCGCCGACCCCGCGCTCTGGGTGGTCAAGGACAAGGACACGGCGATCTATTTGTTCGGCACGGTCCATGCGCTCAAGCCGAACCTCAGCTGGTTCGATTCGGCGGTGCGCAAGGCGTTCGACGCGAGCGGGCAGCTCGTGCTCGAAATCCCGTTGCCCACGCCCGAGCAGGCGCAGAAGGTGATCGGACCTCTCGCGATGGACCCGACCGGCCCCACGCTGACGCAGAAGCTCCCCGAAAAAAGCCGCGCGGCCTACGCCGCCGCGCTCGCCAAGCTCGGCGTTCCCGCCGCCGCGCTCGATCGCTTCGAGCCGTGGTTCGCTGCGGTGACGATGTCGCAGATCTCGCTGCAAAAGGCGGGCTACAGCGCCGCCGACGGCGCCGAGATGGCGCTCGATGCCGCCGCCAAGGCCGCGGGCAAGCCAGTCACCGGGCTCGAGACGCTCGAACAGCAGCTCGGCTATTTCCACGATCTGCCACAGGCCGATCAGATCGCCTTCCTGCTCGAAAGCGTGAAGGACCTCGACAAGTTCGACACCACGATCAACGCGATGGTCGACAAATGGAAAGCGGGCGACGCCGAGGGCTTGAGCAAGCTGATGAACGAGGATCTGACCGGGCAGAAGAATCTCTACAAGGTGCTGCTGGTCGATCGCAACGCGCGCTGGGCGACCTGGATCGATTCGCGGATGAAGACGCCGGGCACGGTGTTCATCGCGGTCGGCGCGGGGCATCTCGCGGGCAAGGATAGCGTCCAGGCGCAGCTCGCCAAGCATCGCATCGTCGCGACGCGGATCCGCTATTGAGGTACGCGGCGCTGGCGATCGGGCTGGCGCTCGCCGCGTGCGCGCAGGCGCCCGAGATCCCGGCGCATCCAGCACTATGGCGCGTGGCGGACCGCGATACGACGATCTGGCTGTTCGGATCGATCCACGCGCTGCCGCCGCGCGTCGCCTGGCAGACGCCCACGGTGGCGGGCGCGATCGCGGCGGCGGACACGCTGATCCTCGAAGTGCCGCCCGCCGCCGACGCCGCGGCGCGCGCGCAGTTCCTGGCGCTGGCCGAGCAACCGGGTTTGCCGCCGTTGCTCGACCGGGTGGCGGCGGCCGATCGCGCGACGCTCGCGCGGGGCATGGCGGTCGCGGGGCAATCGCCGGAAACGCTCGATGGGTTGAAGACCTGGGCGGCGGCGCTGACGATCAGCGCCGGGGCCGGACATCTCTTCGACTCCGACGCCGCCAATGGCGTCGAGGCGGTGCTGACGCGGGCGTTTGCCGGCAAGGCGATCGGTGCGCTGGAGAGCCGCGAGGGGCAATTGCGGCTGTTCGACCGCCTCCCCGCCGAGTCGCAGCGGGTGTTGCTGATCGCTGCAGCGCGCGACGTCCTCTCGGCGGCGAAGGGCGATGCCGCCCTGCGCACCGCGTGGATGGCCGGCGATGCGGCGGGGCTAGCCGCCGATGTCGCGCCGTTACGGCGCGATTCGGCGATGGGGGCGGCGCTGGTGACCGATCGCAACGCTCGCTGGGCGAGCACGATCGTGCGTCGGCTGGCGCGCCCGGGGCGGGTGTTCGTCGCGGTTGGCGCGGGGCATCTGGTAGGGCCGGGGTCGGTCATTGCGATGCTGCAGGCGCGGGGACTGAAGGTCGAGCGGGTCGAATAGGATAACGGGCGGGCGATATCGTGCGAAGGCTCACCCTCCACCCGTCACCCCAGCGAAGGATGGGGTCTCGTGGTTCTTCGGGTGCGCGCCTTCCAGGGTCACCCCAGCTTTCGCTGGGGTGACGTGTGGGGCGGAAGCGCCGAACCGTCGTCTTGCACTTAAGCCCCGCCTCCCCTATAGCGCCGCGCTTCGGCCAGGGTCATCCCTGGAGGCTTGGCCGGAAACACCACAACCGTATTTCGGAGTAATGCAATGAGCGACCAATTGGAGCTCGCAGCCGAGACGCGCGAACAGGTTGGCAAGGGAGCCTCCCGTTTGCTTCGTCGCGAAGGCCGCGTCCCCGCCGTGATCTACGGCAACAAGCAAGAACCCCTCTCGATCCACGTCGAGGAAAAGGCGCTGATGCGTCTCCTCATGACGGGTCACTTCATGAATTCGGTCGTCATGGTCGACGCCGGTGGCCAGCAGATCCGCACCCTGCCGAAGGACGTCTCGTTCGACGCCGTCACCGATCGTCCGACGCATGTCGACTTCCTGCGCATCGGCGCGCACACCACCGTGCACGTCAACGTGCCGATCGTGTTCGCTGACGAGGACGATGCCCCCGGTATCGCCAAGGCCGGCGGCGTGCTCAACATCACGCGCCACGAGCTCGAGCTGGTCTGCGACGCGGCCGACATCCCCACCGAGATCACGATCTCGCTGGCAGGTCTCGACGTCGGTGCCTCGATCCACATCTCGGACGTCAAGCTGCCCAAGGGCGTGACGCCGGCGATCGCCGACCGCGACTTCGCGATCGCGACGATCGTTCCGCCGACGGTCCCGACCGTCGAGGACGAAGAGCTCGAGGCTGCCGTTGCGGAAGCTCAGTCGGCTGAAGCAGAGGCTGAAGCCGCCGAAGCAGAAGCCGAAGCCGAAGGCGACAAGGCCGAGTAAGCAGCCGCTGTCCCCTTGCGGGATGCGCACAATCGGGGCAGCGGAAGCAGACGCTTTCGCTGCCTCGTTCGTTTGAAAAGGTAGGCATTCGCCGTGCAAATCTGGGTTGGTCTCGGCAATCCCGGCGCGCAATATGCGCTCAACCGGCACAATGTCGGCTTCATGGTGCTCGACACGATCGCCGAGATACACGGCTTCGGCGCGGTCAAGAAGGCGTTCCAGGGCTGGACCCAGGAAGGCCGCATCGGCAGCGAGAAGATCCTGCTGCTGAAACCCGCCACCTTCATGAACGAAAGCGGCCGCAGCGTCGGCGAGGCGATGCGCTTCTACAAGCTCGCCGACGGCGACGTCACCGTCTTCCACGACGAGCTCGATCTCGACCCGTTTCGCGTGAAGGTGAAGACTGGCGGCGGCACCGCTGGCCACAATGGCCTGCGCTCGACCGAAGCGCATATCGGCAACGCCTTCCGCCGCGTCCGCCTCGGCATCGGCCACCCCGGCCATAAAGACAAAGTCAGCCCGTACGTGCTCGGCAATTACGCCAAGGCCGAAATGGATCCGCTCGCCGACATGCTCGGCGCGGTCGCGGCCGAGTCGCCATGGCTCGCGAGCGGTGACGACGGGCGATTCATGAGCGACGTCGCGGTGCGCCTCGCGGGCTGAACGCCCGCCGCGCTGTCACATCTCGGGCGTGTAGCGTTCGAACAGCCGTTCGCGCACCAGCAACGCGATCAGCGCGTCATGCTCGGCCACTGGCACATGCGCGAACCGCGCGCGCAACTCCTGTGCCGAGAAAGCCGGCCGCGACAGCGCATATTCGGCCACCGCGCCGAACGTCCCGAGCGGATGCGCACCGCTCTGCGTGAGCAGCACCATCCCGCTATCGCGCCAATCGATCCGTGCTGGCCGTTGCGTCCGCGCATAGGATTCAAGCGCGGGATGCTGCGGCAGCGTGAAGGCATGGATGGGCCGAACCCGCGCACGCTGCGCGTCGATCACCGCATCGCGCACCAGCGGGCTGGCCGCGAGTTCGCCGAGCCGCGTCGCCAGCGCGTGCAACTGCGCCGCGAGCGGCTGGCCCGCATCGACCCGCGCATCCTCGAGATACGCGCGGAACTGCGGATCACGTCGCGCCTCGGTCTCGAGCACGCGCAGCAGCGTCATCCCCGTCAGCGGCGCGACCGCGAAGGTGACGTGCAGCGACGCGCCGTCCTGCGCCAAGGCATCATGGTAACAGCCGCGCGGCAGATACAGAACGTCGCCCGGCCGCATCCGCACCTCGGCGAGCAAGGGCCCGCGCGCCGCGTCGATCTGGCGCTGCACCTCTTCGCCACCGTGCGGCGCGACGAGCGGCGCGTCGGCACGGTTCTGATAGATGCGCCACACCTTCTCGCCCTCGCACTGGAGCGCGAAGACGTCGTGCACGTCGAAATGCGTGGCGAACGCCTGGACGCCCTTGAACGAGCAATAGACGTTCGCGTTGGTCAGCGCGGCGAACTGCTCGCCCAGCATTTGCGTCCAGTCTCGGATTTCGGGCGCGATGCGTTCGATATCGTTGGCGACCAAGCTGGCGCCCATGCCTAGGAACACGTCGACTCGTGCCGGATCGACCCGCCGCGCCTCGATCGGCATGGTCGCATCGCCGTCGAGGTAGAAATCGGGGACGATCGGTCGGCTGTTGAGGATCAGCTTGAGGTTCGACGCGGTCCAGTGCGCGCCGACGCCGAGCAGTTCAGCAAAGCGCGCCCAATCGAGCAGAGCGCCCCGCCCGCCCGGCGGCGCGGGAATATGCACGGGCTGCACGCCCCAATAGCTCGACTGGAAGACGGCGCTGTCGAGCGGCGCGACGAGATCTGCAAAGGTCACGCGCGAAATCTAGACGTGCATCCGACACCTTGGCAACGGCGTCGCACTGGAGGATAGGGCGCAGCATGAAGAATGCCTCGACCCGCAGCCTGTTCGCCACCCCGCTCTACGAGGCGAAGCTCAAGAACGCGGCGCTGGTCGCCGATCTCGAACGCTCGTGCCACGCGCTCGCCGAGGATGATCGCGCCGGACGGAGCTGGTCGAAGGCGCATGGCTATCGCGGCTACACCTCCTACGCCTCGCTCAACGACCTGCCGATGCGCGACCCGGCGTTCGCCGACCTGGTGAAGCTGCTCAACAAGCATGTCGCCGCCTTCGCAGAGGACTGTGGCTTCGAGCTCGACGGCGGCAAGCTCAAGCTCGACAGCCTGTGGGTCAATGTGATGAAGCCGGGCGGCACGCATTCGGGGCACATCCACCCGCACAGCGTGATCTCGGGAACGGTCTATATCGCCGTCCCGCCGGGCGCGGGCGCGATCAAGTTCGAGGATCCGCGGCTGCCGATGATGATGGCCGCCCCGCGCCGCCGCGACGATGTCGCCGAGCCGCTCAAGACCTTCGTCTATGTCGAGCCGCAGGCGGGCAGCGTATTGCTGTGGGAAAGCTGGCTGCGCCACGAGGTCGCGCCCGGGACCGCCAAGACCGAGCGCGTGAGCATCAGCTTCAACTATCGCTGGTAGCCTCGGCTAAGCATCCAATCGTCACCCCGGCCTTGTGCCGGGGCCCACCGTGCCGCGCGCATTGCGGCTGCGGCATTCGTATCGCGGTGGACCCCGGGACCAGCCCGGGGTGACGAGTCACGCTGTGGCGTTCAAAACGCGTAGGTCATCACCAGATCCGCCACCGGATTGCGCGCGCTATGGCTCTCCTCGCGCAGGCCCGGGACCGTCTCGTCGGCATACATCGCGGTCGAGCGGCCGACCATCATGCCCCCTTCGATCCCGACCTTCATCCGCTCGCTGACCGCGGCGCCATAGCCAAGCATCGCGACCGGCGCGTAATTTTCATACCCGTCTCGCAAATTTACCGCGCCGACCGGGAGCCGCATCAGCGCGGCGGTGCCAGCCGCGGCGCCCGGCCCGACATCCGAAGCGCGGTAGCGCATGTGATAGCTCGATCCGACCGAAACCCGCAGTCCACGATCGCCATGCGCATAGGCGTCCTTCATCCCGGTGCCGCGCGCGCGCAAATTCTGCTTAAGCGTCGTCACCGCGTTCGCCTGATAGCCCCGCGCGAGCCGCAGATCGTAGGAGACCGCAGGCTGGTCACCCGTTTCGGTATGCGGGGACATCGATACGAGCGCATGAGCGGTCGTACCGCGCACAGCGGCGGGGTCCTGCGTGCTCGCCGGGTCTTCGAGCGAAACGATGTGCGATTCGAAATCAGCCGCATTGGCAACGCCCGGCGCCATGCCCGAGAGCAGGATCGTGACACAGCAGCTCTGCAGAGACTTTCGGCGCATCTCATTGACCCCAGCAAGAAACTCCGACGTACGACTCGGCAAGCAAGCGACTTGATCCAGAATCAACAGCCTATGCCTTTGCGGGTTCCCGGCAAGGGCCTTCATCAAGGGCCTTCATGGTGCGACAGGCTGGTCTTTCGCGGCGCAACGCCGTATCGGGCGGGCTTTCACGCACATCATCGCACACCAAGGAATATCATGGGTTTTCGCTGTGGCATCGTCGGGCTGCCCAATGTCGGCAAGTCCACCCTCTTCAACGCGCTGACGCAGACCGCAGCGGCGCAGGCGGCGAACTATCCGTTCTGCACGATCGAGCCGAACGTCGGCAACGTCGCGGTGCCCGATCCGCGGCTCGACAAGCTCGCCGCGGTCGCGGGCTCGGCCAAGATCATCGAGACGCAACTCGGCTTCGTCGACATCGCCGGGCTCGTCCGCGGCGCGTCGAAGGGCGAGGGGCTCGGCAACCAGTTCCTCGGCAACATCCGCGAGGTCGACGCGATCGTCCACGTGCTGCGCTGCTTCGAGGATGACGACGTCACGCATGTCGAGGGCAAGGTCGATCCGATTGCCGATGCCGAGACGGTCGAGACCGAGCTAATGCTCTCGGACCTCGAGAGCCTCGAAAAGCGCGTCCCCAATTTGCTCAAGAAGGCGACGCAGGGCGACAAGGAAGCCAAGGTCGCCGCTTCGGTGCTGGGGCAAGCACTCGAGCTGCTGCGCGAGGGCAAGCCCGCGCGGTTGACCGTGCCCAAGGACGAGGACGAGACGCGCGCCTTCGGCCAGGCGCAGCTGCTCACCGCCAAGCCCGTTCTCTATGTCTGCAACGTCGAGGAGGCGAGCGCCGCCAACGGCAACAGCCAGTCGGCGCGCGTGTTCGAAAAGGCCAAGGCCGAGGGCGCCGAAGCCGTCGTCGTCTCCGCCGCGATCGAGGCCGAGATCGCCACGATGGCCGCCGAGGAGCGCGGCGAGTTCCTGGCCGAGCTTGGGCTGACCGAGACCGGCCTGACGCGCGTGATCGTCGCTGGCTATCGGCTGCTCAAGCTGTTCACCTTCTTCACCGTCGGCCCGAAGGAAGCGCGCGCCTGGACCGTCCATGCCGGCGCCAAGGCCCCGCAGGCAGCGGGCGAGATCCACACCGATTTCGAGCGCGGCTTCATCCGTGCCGAGACGATCGCCTATGACGACTATGTCGCGCTTGGCGGCGAAACCGGCGCGCGCGATGCCGGCAAGCTGCGTCAGGAAGGCAAGGAGTATGTCGTCCATGACGGCGACGTGCTCAACTTCCGCTTCAACGTCTGACCTTGTCGTGCGGGCGGACACGGCGTAGCGCTGTCCGCGTGTTCGCCCGCCTGATCCTTGCGCTGCTCTTGGCAGCCTTTGCCTTCCCGGCATTCGCGAGCGCGCCGTGCCATGACGCGCCCGCGCCGAAGGCCACGGCGATGCATCATGCCGGCCACGCCGCGCCGGTCCGCGACGACCATGCGACCATCCCGCACATGTGCATCGGCTGCATCCCGCCCGCGAGCCTTGCCGCGCGCGGCGTAACCGCGCCGCTGGCACCCGCCGCACCGCCACGGCGCATCGTTGCCGCGGCGTTCGACCCGGCATCGGGCACGCCGCCCGCTTTGCCCCCTCCGCGCTCGAAAGCCTAAACCGGCGGGCCATGTGCCCGCTTTGCTTTCTTGTTCGTGAGGACCGACAATGACTCGATCGATGATGATCGCGGGCTGTGCCGTGGCGGCGTTGCTGCCGACGGGCGCGCTCGCGCAGATGATGCCCGGCATGAAGATGGACATGCCGATGCCCGCCAAGCCGAAGCCGAAGCCGAAACCGAAACGCGCGGTTCCGGCGCCGGTGCATCAGCATGACGCTTCACCCGTGCATACGCCCGCCGCAGCTCCCGCCACTCCCCCCCTCCCCCCTTCCGCTTCGCCGGCGAAGGCCGGGGCCCAGTCGCGAGCGGCTGAAAATCACGCGCAGCACGCGCCGACAACCAACTCTACGCCTTCGCCCGGGCCGTCGCCGGCGAAGCAAGCCGGGGATGCCGCCACGGATCCGACATCCGAGGCGATGCCTGGCATGGCGATGCCGCCAGCGGCCCCCGTCCCAACCGGGCAGGGGGGCCACACCGAGCACATCGAGAACACCGACCACGACATGGCGGCCATGCCCGGCATGACGATGGGCCCGCCCGACGGTGCCTATGCCGAAGGCTCGGGCACCGCGCGCAACCCCGGCAACGATGGGGCGATGCGGGGGTCGCACTTCATGGCGGGCGACTGGATGCTGATGCTCCACGGCTATGCCTGGGGCGTGTATACCGATCAGGGCGGGCCGCGCGGCGAGAACGAAGCGTTCGTTACCTCGATGGCGATGCTCTCCGCCGCGCGCGATTACGGCGGAGCGCGGTTGCAGCTGCGCTCGATGATGAGCCTCGAACCGGCGATGGGCGCGAAGGGCTATCCCAACCTCTTCGCCACCGGCGAAACCGCCGACGGCAGGATCCAGTTGACCGATCGCCAGCATCCGCACGACCTCTTCATGGAGCTGTCGGCGCGGCTCGATGTCGATGCCGGGCCCGGCAGCGTGTTCGTCTATGGCGGTCCCGTCGCCGAGCCGGCGATCGGACCGTCGGCGTTCATGCACCGCACCTCGGCGACCTACCAGCCGCTCTCGCCGATCACGCACCATTGGTTCGACAGCACGCATATCAGCTACGGCGTCGTCACCGTTGGCTATGCGGCATCGCGCTGGCAGCTCGAGGCCTCGGCGTTTCGCGGACGCGAGCCCGACCAGTTTCGCTGGAACATCGAGCGCCCCAGCCTCGATTCGTGGAGCGTGCGCGCGACCTGGACCCCCTCGCCCGCCTGGGCGGTGCAGGTCAGCCACGGCCGGCTCAAGAGCCCCGAACAGCTCGAACCCGACCGCGACGAAGCGCGCACCACCGCGAGCGTGCAATATGCGCAGCACGGCGTCTCGGCACTGCTCGCTTTCTCGAACAAGCATCTGCTGCCCGGGCGCACGCTGACCGCATGGCTCGCCGAGGCGAATTGGGACATCGACCGGCACCACACGGTCTTCGCGCGCGCGGAGAATGTCGCAAATGACGAGCTGTTCCCCGATCGGACCGACCCGCTGCACGACCGCAAGTTCCGCGTCGGCAAGCTCGAGGGGGGCTATGCCTATCGGCTGCCGTTCGTCTGGCCGTTCGATCTCGCACTCGGCGGGTCGGTCGGGGTGTTCGCCAAGCCCGCAGCACTCGATGCCGCGTATGGCAAGATGCCGGTGAGCGTCAGCCTGTTCGCCAAGGTCTCGCTGGGGGGATAGGCGCACCATCGCGCCTGCCCTTCTCGTCTACCCTTTCCCCTTTCTTCTTCTCTTCCCCGGCGAAGGCCGGGGCCCGGGAGCGAGCCGATCGCAAGCGAGCGCCGCGCTTTCTCGCCATCGTTCCACGACTGGGCCACGGCCTTCGCCGGGGAAGAAGGAGGATCAGAAGGGGGAACAGCAGGCGGCGCCCGCTAGGCGCGCCCAGCGCACCCTGTCATAGCGCCGACGCAATCGTGTCGCAGGGAATCGCACATGCGTTTTACCACCAAGATCTTTGCCGCAGCTCTGTGCGCCGCCCTGCAAGCCTGCGTCACCGCGCCCGCCCCCGGACCGCGCCCCAGCGCGCTGCGCGCGGAAGCGCGGACGCCCGTCACGATCCTCGTCTCGATCGACGGCTTCCGCCCCGATTACCGCACCCGCGGGGTGACGCCGAACCTCGATGCGCTCGCCGCAAGCGGGATCAGCGCGGCGATGCGGCCGTCTTTCCCCTCCAAGACCTTCCCGAATCACTGGACGCTCGTCACCGGCCTCCGGCCCGATCGCAACGGCATCGTCTCGAACGCGATGGAGGATGTCGCGCGGCCGGGCGAGAAGTTCACGATGGAGGATTCGAAGGACCCCTTCTGGTGGAACGCCGCCGAGCCGCTCTGGGTCACGGCCGAGCGCGGTGGGGTCCGCAGCGCGACGATGTTCTGGCCGGGTTCGAACGTCGCGTGGGGCGGCACGCTCAAGGGTCACGGCGCGACCAATGGCGGGATGCGGCCCGAGGATTGGTGGCCGTTCGACCAAGCGGTGCCGGGCGAACAGCGCGTCGCCGGCGTGATCGACTGGCTGCGCCGGCCGGCGGCGCAGCGCCCGCGCTTCATCACGCTCTATTTCGATACCGTCGACAGTGCGGGCCACAGCTTTGGCCCCGACGCGCCCGAGACGACCGAAGCGGTCAAGCAGATCGACGCCCAGATCGGGGCGCTCGTCTCGGGCCTGCGAACACTCGGCCAGCCCGCCAATCTAATAATCGTCGCCGATCACGGCATGGCCGCGACCAGCCCGGCGCGTACGATCGCGCTCGACAGCATTGCCAACCCGGCGGACTATCGCCTGTTCGAATCGGGGCCGTTCGCCAGCCTCTATGCGGTGCCCGGACATGAGGCGGCGCTCGAAAGGGCGCTGCTCGGCCATCACGCGCATTACGATTGCTGGCGCAAGCGCGAGATCCCGGCACGGCTGCACTACGGCGCCAACCCGCGCGTGCCGCCCTATTTCTGCCTGGCCGAGACGGGCTGGTCGCTCACCGCCAGCACGCCGAAGCCCGATGCCAAGCCCGGCGGCAATCACGGCTTCGACAATGCCGCGCCCGAAATGGCCGCGCTGTTCATCGCCAGCGGCCCGGCGATCAAGCCGCTCGGGCCGCTGCCCGGTTTCGACAATGTCGATGTCGCGCCGCTGATCCGCGATGTGCTCGGCCTGCCCGCGGGGACCGGACTCGACGGCGACGACGCGCCGTTCCGCGCAGCGCTCGCCAAGTAGCGCTTGCCTTCGACGCGGGCGCGCGAGACACTCGCGCGATGCAATATTTCGAAGATATCGTGGTCGGTACCAAAGCGTCGTTCGGCCAGTATGCCGTGCTGCACGACGAGGTCGTCGCATTCGCCAAGGCCTATGACCCGCAGCCGTTCCACCTCTCCGATGCGGCCGCCGCCGAGACGCATTTCGGCCGGCTGTCGGCGAGCGGGTGGCACACCTGCGCGATGACGATGGCAATGGTTGTCGAGAACCTCAAGGCACACGATCAAGCCGGTCTCGGCTCGCCCGGGATCGACGAACTGCGCTGGCTCAAGCCCGTTTATCCCGGCGACACGCTGCGCTGCGAAACCGAGATCCTCGACAAGCGCGCATCGCAGAGCCGGCCCGAGATGGGGAGCTATCGCAGCCGGATGACCGTGCTCAACCAGGACGATGTCACGGTGATGACCTTCGTCTCGATCGGCCTCATTCGCACCCGACCCGCCGCGTAATGGTTCGACGCGGCGGATTCAGTAAGGACGACTGACGATCAGCGGTGATGCCCACCGCCGCGATTGCCGCCGCCGTGATAGCCGCCACCGCCCTGTGGCCCGCGCCCTGGCGACCCGCGGAACCCGCCACCCGGGCGCCCCTGGATGCCGTAATCGCGCCACATCGGGCGAATCTCGCGGCGCGCACCCCGCCACTGCTGCGAGCGGCCCTGCCAATAGCCACGCTGCTGGTCGTTCCAGCGGTGGCGGTAATTGTTGCGATCGTAGACGTAATAGCCCGAGCCGGGGTAATAATAGTCGCCCTGCCAGCCCCAATACGGATCCGCGCTGTAGCCGCCATAATAGGGATCCCACGCGCTTGCGCCATAGCCGACCTGGACGCCGCCATAACCGTAATCGTCGACGCAGCCCGAAAGGCCGCCGACGGTGACGAGGGCGGCTGCGGCGAGGGTTAGCTTGATAAAGGACATGGCGCGTTCCTGCTGGACGACGCGCCGGACATTATGCGGGGCGCGGGGTTAGATCCTCAACCCGGCGGCTCATGCTTGGTTCCTGTCCGATGCTCAGTGCCCGGGGAAGGCGATCAGCGAATCGACCGTAACGCCGTCGGCGCGCAACGCATCGGCGCCGCCCAGATCGGGCAGATCCACGAGGAACTGCGCTTGTTCGACCACCGCGCCTGCCTTGCGCAGCAGCCGCAGCGCGGCGCGCGCGGTACCAACGGTGGCGATGAGATCGTCGACCAGCAACACGCGCTTGCCAGGTGCCAGCGCATCGGCATGCATCACGATGCGGTCGGTCCCATATTCGAGCGCGTAATCCTCGGCGATCGTCGCACCGGGCAGCTTGCCGTCCTTGCGGATCAGCAGCACGCCGGCGTTGAGCGGGCGGGCGAGTGCGGCGGCGAAGATGAAGCCGCGCGCCTCGATCCCGGCGACGAGATCGATCGGCCCGAGCGTCGTCGCCGCCATTCGCATGATCGCCTGCGCAAAGCCGTGCGGGTCGAGCAGCAAGGTCGTGATGTCGCGAAACTGGATGCCGGGCTTGGGGAAGTCCGGGATCGTCCGGATCAGCGCCTTGAGGTCGTCATTGTCGGACACGAAAATTCCTCGTCGCCCCGGCGGAGGCGGGGCCGTTATGTCGGTTCGCGAACCAGGCGTTCCGCGAGTCAACGCAGCGGCCCCGGCTTTCGCCGGGGCGACGTATGGATCAGTGCTTAATGTCGCGCCAGATGTTCTGATAGGCGCCGTAGGAAAGCACGCAGAACAGCAGCAGGAAGCCGAGGACTGCGAGGCCATAGCCATGCCGTGCCGGCAGGTTTGGCTCGGCCGCCCAGGTCAGGAATGCCGCGACGTCCTTGGCATTCTGATCGACGGTCGATTTGGTGCCGTCGAGATAGGTGACTTGCCCATCCTGCGTCAGCGGTGGCGGCATCGCGAGGTTGAGGTTCGCGAAATACGGATTGTAGTAGAGGCCGTCGGGCACCTTCGCGTCGGGGAAGTGCTTGAGCAACGCGGCCGGCTGATCCTGATACCCCGTCAGCAGCGAATAGACATAGGCCGGGCCTTCATGCCGCGCCTTGGTGATCAGCGAGAGATCTGGCGGGTTGCCGGTGCCGGGATAATAGACCGCCGGGAAATAATCGGCCGGCGTGTTGGGACGCTCGGTCGTGTCGCCCGACTTGGGGTCGAACTGCTTGGCCTTGACCGCCCAGTCCGCCGCGAACTTCTTCACCTGACCCGCCGAGTAGCCGAGCTGGGTCAGGTCGCGGAACGCGACGTGCTTGAGCGAGTGGCAGTTCGAGCAGACTTCCTTGTAGACCTGCAGGCCGCGCTGGAGCTGACGCTCGTTATACGTACCGAGCAAGCCGTTAGAGGCGAGCTCGACGTCCTTGGGATGGCGATGGAATTCCTCGACCGCGGTGGGGGGCGCCGGGTCGGTGATGGCGCCCGAGACGGTGCCAAACAGCGCCCAGGCGAGGCAGGCGACGATACCGGCGCCGATGAGGATTGCGATTGCGCGAACCATTGGTCTGAATGCCCCTTATTCGGCCGGAACCGGGCTACCGCTGAGCGCGGTATGAGCCGGACTGGTGCCACCCTTTTTCGCCAGCACCGCCTCGGTGATCGAGTTCGGCAATGGCTGCGGCCGCTCGGCGCGCGAGACGATCGGCAGGATGATCAGGAAGTGTGCGAAATAATAGGCTGCGGTGATCTGCCCGAGCGCGACCTTGAACGGCGAGATCTCCGATCCACCGACCCAGCCGAGCACCAGCACGTCGACCACCAGGACGCAGAAGAAGATGCGGTACAGCGGGCGATAGTTGGACGACCGCACCGGCGAGCTGTCGAGCCACGGCAGGAAGAACAGGATCAGGATCGAGCCGAACATCGCGAGCACGCCGAGCAGCTTGGCCGGGATGAACAGGAAGTCCGCGGTGAACGAGCGCAGGATCGCGTAGAACGGCCAGAAATACCATTCGGGGACGATGTGCGCCGGCGTCTGCAGCGCGTTTGCCGGGATATAGTTGTCCGGATGGCCAAGGCTGTTGGGCGCGAAGAACAAGAGCGCTGCGAAGATGAAGAGGAACACGCCGAGCCCGAAGCCGTCCTTGGCGGTGTAATACGGATGGAACGGGACGGTGTCCTGCTCGCCCTTCACATCGACGCCGGTCGGGTTGTTCGAGCCGGGAATGTGCAGCGCCCAGATGTGCAGGATGATGACGCCCGCGATCACGAACGGCAGCAGATAGTGGAGCGAGAAGAAGCGGTTGAGCGCGGCATCGTCCGGCGCGTATCCGCCGAGCAGCCAGATCCGGATCGTCTCGCCGACCACCGGGATCGCCGAGAAGAAGCCGGTAATGACCTGCGCGCCCCAGAAGCTCATCTGCCCCCAGGGGAGGACGTAGCCCATGAACGCGGTCGCCATCATCAGCAGGAAGATCGTGACGCCGAGCAGCCAGATCATCTCGCGCGGTGCCTTGTACGATCCGTAGAAGAGGCCGCGGAAGATGTGGATATAGACCACGACGAAGAACATCGAGGCGCCGTTGGCGTGCGCATAGCGCAGGAACCAGCCACCGTTCACGTCGCGCATGATGTGCTCGACCGAATCGAACGCCACGCCGCCATTGGCCGCATAGTGCATCGCGAGAACGATGCCGGTGACGATCTGGATTGCGAGCGCCGCGCCGGCGAGCACGCCGAAGTTCCAGAAATAGTTGAGGTTGCGCGGCACGGGATAGCCCGCACCGACCGCGCCATAGACGAGCCGCGGGAGCGGCAGGCGCTGGTCGATCCATTTGGTGAACCCGCTCTTGGGTTCGTAATGCTTGGCCCAGGGAAAACTCATATCGCTATCCTCAACCCACCACGACCGTCGTCGGCGACGTGAATTTGTAATCCGGCACGAGCAGATTCTTCGGTGCCGGGCCTTTGCGGATGCGTGCCGCGGTGTCGTATTGCGACCCGTGGCACGGGCAAAAATAGCCGCCGAACTGGCCGCGATCCTCGCCGCTGGTGATGCCCTGCGGGATGCAGCCGAGATGCGTGCAGACGCCGAGCGTAATCAGCCAGTTCTTTTGACCGCGCGTGCGCTGCTCGAGCGTTTCGGGGTCGCGCAGCGACTTGATGTCGACCTTGTCGGCGGCGGAGATTTCCGCAGGCGTCAGGTTGCGGACGAAGAGCGGCTGCTTGCGGAACGACACGACGACGCCCTGTCCGGCCTCGACCTTGCTGAGATCGACTTCGGTCGTCGCCAGCGCGAGCACGTCGGCCGACGGGTTCATCTGGTTGATCAAGGGGACGACGATGGCGAGCGCGCCCACGCCGGCGACAGAGACCGCCGCGATGTTGAGGAAATCGCGACGTCGCGGCTCCCCGTCATGGTGCGGTTCCTCGTGTAGGGGAACGTCCAGGGTGTTTCCGCTTGCCATCCACTCGCCCTTGTTCTTCGCCCCCCGCCACTGCGCGCGGTCGAGCGATCAATTTTTGACACGACGCCCTGCACGACGGATCCACAGGCACGCCTGAACGCTTCCCTCGATCGGGGAAGCTTGAGGGCTCTGGTAGCCGGGCCGCCTAGCTTTTGCCAACTGCATTTTAAGGGTGCTAGCGGGGCGGCATGCGTATTGCTCTTTATCAACCCGACATGGCCGGCAATGTCGGCGCCATCTTCCGGCTCGGCGCCTGTCTCGGCGCAGGCGTCGACGTGATCGAGCCGACGGGCTTCACCTGGAGCGAGAAGGCGCTCGCCCGCTCGGGGATGGATTATGCCGAACTGGTCGAGGTGCGGCGACATGTCGACTGGGACGCGTTCGTCGCGACTGTGCCGGGGCGAATCGTGCTGCTGTCCACGCGCGGCGGCGTGCGGCTCGACGCCGCAGCGTTCCGCGCCGACGACGTGCTGCTGATGGGATCGGAGGGCAGCGGCGTGCCCGACGCGGTGCACGACCAGGCCGATCTTGCGGTGCGGATCCCGCTGGTACCGGGAATGCGCTCACTCAATATCGCGGTGGCGGCGGGAATCGCGCTGAGCGAGGCGCTGCGCCAGACCGGCGGTTGGCCCGCCTAAATCTGCCCCGGAACTCGGGGGAGGATGTGGAAAGCCATCTCGACTTGAGCGCGATCCCTCGTCACAACAGCGCCATGCAACTCGACCCCGAACAAACCACCGCCCGCCTTTGGTTCGAGCAATTGCGCGACCAGATCTGCGCCGAATTCGTCGCGATCGAACGCGAGGCCGGATCGGACGCCGATTTCGACTACACCGCGTGGGACCGCACCGACCCGAGCGGCGGTGACGGCGGCGGCGGGGTGCGCGGCGTGATGAAGGGACGCGTGTTCGAAAAGGTCGGCGTCAACGTGTCGACCGTCGGTGGCGCGTTCGAGGGCGAATTCGCCAAGTCGATCCACGGCGCGGCCGAAGACCCGAGCTTCTTTGCCACCGGCATCAGCCTCGTTGCGCACATGGCGAACCCGCATGTCCCCGCGGTCCACATGAACTGCCGCTTCCTCGTGACCACCAAGCGCTGGTTCGGCGGCGGCGCCGATCTCAACCCGCCGCTCCCCTACCCTGAGGATACCGCCGAGTTCCACGCCGCGATGAAAGCCGCGTGCGACTCGCACGGCGCGGACTATTACGAGCGCTATTCGAAATGGGCCGAGGACTATTTCTACATCCCGCACCGCAAGGTGCACCGCGGCGTCGGCGGGATCTTCTGCGACCATCTCGAGGGCGATTTCGCCGCCAATTTCGCTTTCATCCAGGATCTCGGCCGCGCGTTTCTCGACGTTTACCCGAAGATCGTGCGGCGGCGGATGAACTTGCCGTTCACGCCCGCCGACACCGCGCAGATGCTCGAATGGCGCGGGCGCTATGCCGAATTCAACCTGGTCTATGATCGCGGCACGCTGTTCGGGCTAAAGACCGGCGGCAATATCGATGCGATCCTGATGAGCTTGCCGCCGCTCGCGACCTGGTCGTGAGCCGATGGGGCTGACACCGGTCCGCGACGCAGAGGTCGCGGCGATCGTCACCACGCTCGAGATGCGGCAAAAGCCGCCGCTGCGCCCCCTCCCCGCCTCGCGGCTACGGCTCGCGCGCTGGGAGGCGCCGACGCCCGATCGCTACCGCGTTCTGTTCCGCCGCGTCGGCGCGCCGTGGCTGTGGTTCTCGCGCCTCGTGATCGACGAAGCCGCCCTGCGCGCGATCATCCATGATCCGGCCGTTGCGATCTATGCCGTGGTCGATCCCGCGGGGATCGAAGTGGGGATGGTCGAGCTCGACTTCCGCCAGCCCGCAACATGCGAAATCTCGTACTTCGCGCTCATCCCCGAACTTGCGGGTCAGGGCTTTGGCCGCTGGCTGATGGCAGAAACGCTCGCGCGCGCCTGGACCAAGGGAATCGCGCGCGTCTGGCTCCACACCTGCACGCTCGACCACCCGAGCGCGCTGAATTTCTACCGCGCGCAAGGCTTCACCGCGATCCAGCGGACGATCGAAACCTTCACCGATCCGCGCATCACCGGGCATCTCCCGCCCGAGACGGCGCCTCAGATTCCGCTTCTGAGCCGCCGGTAGAGCGCGACCTCGAGCAGGATCGCGGCGATCGTCGCGACGCTGCGCGCGCCGCCATTGCACACGTCGAGCACTGCAGCGACGACTGGGTTGGCCATCGGCGCGCCGTTCATCGCCGAGCCGAGCAATTCGAACGGCAGTGCCAGCACGTCGCCCGCAATCAACGGCACGCACGCAAACGCCATCAGCGTGAGGCCATGCCCGCGCGTGAGCGCAAAGCTGCGCCGCCACGCCGCGATCACGCCGAGCGGCCGCTCGCCGACGAAGGCCGGGCCGATCGGCATCAACCGCCCTTTCAGATACAGGCCCGGAATCAGCAGCAGCGAGGCGATGTTGACGGGGAAGGTCACCACCAGCGCCAGCAGGATGTAGCGCGGCAGCAGCGGCAAAGCCTTGCGCAACGCGCCGGCGACATCGGGGCGGTCGCGATCGGTATAGAGCAGCAGCAGCGTCAGCGTTCCGAACAACGACGCCAGCGTCAACGCGAGCACGAGCAGGTCGTTATGCCTCGACCACAGAGCGACCGCATCGAGCCACGCCTGCAGCGCGACCGGGTCCGAGCTCGACGCGGGCAGCGGCGGGGTCGGATCAACGAACATCACTTGCGCCACCCTCGGCACCAGCAGGAAGACGCCCCCGACCGCGATCAACAGGTCGCGATCGCGCTTCGCCATCGCCCAGGCGTCGCGCAGCACGGCGGCAGCATCGAGCTTCATGAGCGCGCGACGATCGCCTCGCGGGCGGCGAGATATAGCTTGGCGAGGAACACCACCGCGAGCAGCGAGAACAGCGTCGAGACGCCAGCGACGACGACCTGCGTAAGGATGCTGGCGAGCGTGACGGTCCCCTCGCCGCCGAGGACGAGCGCGAACACCGTCCCGAATACGCTCTTGGCCGCCGCCGAGGCGACCCATGAAACCACGCCGTACAGCATCACCACGCCGATCACCTTCCACGCGATATGCCGCGTCAAATCAAAACTCCGGCGATAGACGCCCAATCCGCGCCGCTCTTCGAGCACGATCGGGGTCACCAGCACCACGCAGCGCGCATAGGCCCAGAACAGCACGACGGCCAGTACGAGACTGTAGAGCGAGACGAACGCCATCGCGCCGCCATTGACGTCGCCCGGCTGCAGCGTGCCGGCGGCAAGCGCGGCCATGTTCATCCCGCTCAGGCCAAGCACGATCCCGATCGGCATCGCCAGCACCACGACCACCGCGAGCGTCACCAGCCCGATCCCGAGCACGGGCAGGAAACGCCGATTGGCGGCCTGCACCGCGGCAACGCGCGGGGTCGCCGGATCTAGTGCGAGCGCGGTGAGCGCGAGCCCCGCCCAACTCGTCAGCAGCGACAGCAGCAAGACGATGATCCCGAGCAGCAGGTCGCCGCCATGCCCGCTCGATCCCATCAGCGGCATCAGTGTACCGATCAGGGCCAGCGGCACGAACAGCCCGAGCAGCACGATCGGCAGCATCGCGGCGCGGCGCTCGCTCAGGCAGTCCGTGGTGCGATCCCACACGGTGCTCATCGTCACGCTCACGTCGTTCCTCCCCGCTTCGCCGCGCGGCCCCGACCGCGCGCCCGCTCTTAGACCGACGCCGCCGCGCTTGCCAATCACTTGCGTCCGGCCTGCAGCCGGGCCACATCGCGCAGGTGACCGATCTTCGCGACGACATCGAATGGCGCATCTCCCCCGCGCCTGTCCCCTACGCCGAGGCGCTCGCCGAGATGGAGGCGCGTGCCGCGGCGGTGGTCGAAGGCCGAGCGCGCGAGCTGATCTGGCTGCTCGAACATCCTGCGGTCTACACCGGCGGGACGAGCGCCGACCCGAGCGAACTGCGCGACCCGCAATTCCCCGTCGTCCAGACCGGGCGCGGCGGGCGCTACACCTATCACGGCCCCGGGCAGCGGATCGGCTATGTCGTGCTCGATCTCAACAAGCGCGGGCGTGACGTGCGCCAGTTCGTCCACGGTCTCGAAGGCTGGGTGATCGACACGCTCGGCGATCTCGGCATCACCGCCTTCCGTGCGCCGGGCCGCGTCGGCATCTGGACGCACATCGCTGGCCCGCTCGGCGGCGACCCGGCCGAGGCCAAGATCGGGGCGATCGGCGTGCGCGTTCGGCGCTGGGTGACGCTCCACGGCTTTTCGGTCAACCTCTCGCCCAACCTCGCGCACTTCGGCGGGATCGTGCCTTGCGGCCTCCCCGACTTCGCGGTGACCAGCGCCGAGATGCTCGGCCGGCCGACCGATTATGCAACTTTTGACGCAGCCTTGGCGTTGCGCCTTGCAGCGTTCCTGCAAACTCATTCTATCAGGCAACAAAACTGGGCTTGAGGGTCAGGCGTTTCCGGACTAATGTCCACCACGGTTTGGGTATTAAAGGTCTCGAGGCCAACCAACCATTTATCTAGGGAGCTTTCCAATGCGTGCATTCATTTCCAAGGTCGCTGCTGGTTCGATGATCGCTGTTGCGGCGATCGCGATTTCGGCATGCACCCCGAAGACCGAGACGACGACGACCGACAACACGATGGTCACCGACATGAACTCGACCGACACGATGGGCGCGACGACCAACGACACGATGACGTCGACCGACGCCGCTGGCAACGAAGGCATGATGGCAAACGACACCATGATGACCTCGAACACCACGACCACGACCACCACCAACGCAATGTAATCTTCCCGTCAGGGAACGATTATCGCGAGGGCCGTCCGGGCAACCGGGCGGCCCTTTCGATTCCAGCGCAGAACGCCCGGGCATCGGCATGCGATGAAACGAAAAGAGTTGGGTTGCGCGTCAAAAAGCCGTAATCGCAGCATCGTTAACGAGAGGCTTTCAATGACCGTGTTGCGTAAACTGGCTGCGATCACCGCAATCGCGGGCGCCGCCCTCGCCGTCACCCCTGCGTCGGCACAGTTCTTTTTCAAACCGCATGATTTCAGTGGCCCACCGATCCGCGGCGACGAGCCCGGCCTGCCGACGCTGCCGGGTGCAACCGACGAGGAAGTTCGGGCGAACCTCGTGTGGAACATGCGCTCGGCACTCAACGTCGCGGCGCTGCAGTGCCAGTTCGAACCGAGCCTGTTGACGGTCGAGAATTACAACATCTCGGTGATCAATCATAAGGACGAGTTCAAGAAGTCGCTCGACATCCTGACCAAATATTTCACGCGCGTAAACAAGGGCCTCAAGCCCGGCCAGGCGGCGATGGACCGCTATGGCACGAAGACCTATTCGGCGTTCACCACGGTCAACGCGCAGCTGGGCTTCTGCCAGACCGCGGCAGCCGTCGCGACCGATGCGGCTTACGCACCGCGCGGCGAGCTGTACAAGGTCGCGGTGCGCGACATGAGTTCGCTGCGCAATGCGCTCATCCCGTTCGGCGAGGAACGCTTCGCGCGCCGCGTCCGCGTCGACACGCGGCTGTCACTGCCGCGGCTCGACGACGCGTGCTGGGACAAGCGCGGCACCTGGCTCCAGCGCAAGTGCGGGGAATTCACGACGACGTTCCGCTGACGCGGCGCGTCAGGGCCTGCCTCAGCGCAGGCCCAGCGCCTTGTGCGCCTGTAACGTCAGCCGCCACTGCGGGCGCGCCATGACGAGGTCGATCGCGGCGGCGTGATTGGCCTCGGCAGCGATGCTGTCGAGCGGTTGGATCAGATGATGCGCGAAGTCCCAGCTTTCGAGCTCGGCGACATCGCTGCCCGGCTGCGGCCAGACGAGCTTCAATTCGTCGCCGCTGCGCTGGACAACTTCGCTCCCGGCCTTGGGGCTGATGCACACCCAGTCGATCCCGGGATGTACCGCGAGCGTCCCGTTGCTTTCGATCGCGATCTCGAAACCTTCGGCGTGGAGCGTGTCGACCAAGGCATCGTCGACTTGCAGCATCGGCTCGCCGCCGGTGAGCACGACGAAGCGATGCGCCGGGTCCGTACCCCAGAAGTCCGCGACCGCCGCGACCAACTCGACCGCATCGGCGAATTTCGCGCCGCCCGCGCCGTCGGTCCCGACGAAATCGGTGTCGCAGAAGCGGCAAATCGCGCTCGCGCGGTCCTGCTCGCGCCCCGACCACAGATTGCACCCGGCAAAGCGGACGAACACCGCGCGCCGCCCGGCCTGCACGCCTTCGCCCTGCAGCGTGAGGAACATTTCCTTGACCGCGTACGACATCGGCTCAGACCGCGTAGGCGGTGGGATCGGGAAACCCGGCTTCCGCGAAGCCCTTCTTGCGCAACCGGCAGCTGTCGCACACGCCGCAATGCAAACCACCGGGCGCGGGGTCGTAGCACGACCAGCTGAGCGCCGGATCGATCTTCAACCGCGCCGCTTCGCGGACGATGTCGGCCTTGGTCATGTCCTGCAACGGCGCATGGATGCGGAACGGGCTTCCCTCGACGCCTGCCTTGGTGGCAAGTTCGGCGAGCCCCTCGAACGCGGCGATGAATTCGGGACGGCAATCGGGATAGCCCGAATAATCGAGCGCATTGACGCCGATGAACAGATCGCGCGCGCCCGCCGCTTCGGCCCAGCCGAGCGCAAGGCTGAGGAAGATCGTGTTGCGCGCCGGCACATAGGTCACCGGGATCCCCGGCTGGACGCCGTCCTTGGGCACGTCGATATCGGCGGTCAGCGCCGATCCGCCGAACGCCGCGAGATCGAGCGGCAACATGACGTGTCGCTCGGCGCCAAGCACATGCGCGATCCGCCGTGCCGAAGCGAGCTCGAGCCGATGCCGTTGATTATAATCGACCGACAGCGCGAGCAGCCGATAGCCCGCCTCGCGCGCAAAGGCCGCCGCGACCATCGAATCAAGACCGCCTGAGACCAAGACGACCGCAAGCGGTGCGGCGCCTGCAGGCGCTGCCGAAATGTTTTCGTTTGTCATAATCTCCCGCGGGTACCCCTCGCCCTCGCATTACGCAAGTATAGCCCCGTCAGAAAAACGGGCCGCCCTTAGGCGGCCCAGGGGATGCCCATCTCTGGGCGATTGGGAGAAAAGCGTGCGCTCACAAGAATTGCACGAACCCGTCCTAGTGCCGAAAGATTGAAAAGACCTTTACCGCGATCACTTAAGGCGCGCGACACCTGCCGCGCAGTCACCAACCCGACGCGCCTCATATTGCTCGTCGAACGGCGCACCGCTCAAAATGCCCTGTGTCTCGAGATTGAAATTGCGCTGCGTCGCGACCTTGACGCTGGTCTGCCCATGGCCGGTCCCGGGGCAGACATAGGTCACCCGCGCGACATTGGCATCGTCGACCAGGACTTTGTGCTGGCACTGCGCGTTGCCATGCCCGAACTGGATCAGCGGGCGTGCATCGGCGATGCAGATCGACCGCGGCGGCGCATCGCTATCGAGCGCCTTGAACTGCCATTCACCCGGTTCGATCCGCGCCAGCGCGGCCAGTGTCGGCGCGCCCGCTGGCGCTGCGGCGGCCAAGCCGCCCGTCGCTGCCAAGCCCGCAATCATCGCGCGCACCACGTTTCGCACTTGCATTGTATCGATCCCTGTCCGGCGGCGCGCCTCCGCACGGCCGGCTCTCTTCCAGACGCGTATCTGGGGATACACCCGGCCTGTTACAATGCGTTTACGTAACGATCTCGCTCGCGGCGGGAACGGGGAATTTGGTCGCGCAAAACGCGCAATCGACGAAGATCACGCCGTTCTCATCGGCCATCGCCTGCTGCTCGGATGGCGGGAATTTGCCGAGCACTTGCGCGATGTAATCCGGCGAGCAGCGGCAGCCGCGCGCGAACGCGGTCTCGCCGTGGAGGCGGACTTCCTCCTCCTCGTTGAACAGGCGCCAGACGAGCGTCTCGAGCGGCAGCGCCGGGTCGGCAAGCTCATCGGCCGCCATCGTCCCACCCAGGATCGCGACATGCTCCCACTCGGGATGGTCGAGCCGGGTGTGGAGCCGCTCGCGGCCATCCTCGCCCTCGGGGAGATGCTGGAGCAGCAGCCCGCCCGCGACGCGCTTGCCGTCCGCCGCGCGACCGACGCCGACGCGCACTAGCGTCGGGATCTGTTCGGACTGGAGGAAATAATGCTCGGCCGCTTCGCTCAGCGAGCTGCCGTCGAGCGGGACGATGCCCTGATAGCGCTCGCCGGTGGTTGCCTGGTCGAAGGTGATCGCGAGATAGCCTGCACCGAACAGCGCGAACAGGCTCGGCTCTTCCGGCCCTGCGGCGAGCCGCTCGGCATCGTATTGGACATAGCCGCGCAGTTCGCCGCCGCGATAATCGCACACCAGCAGCGTGACGATGCCGTTCTGCGTCTGCGCCTGCATCGTCAGCTGACCGCCGGCATCCTTGAGCGTCGAGCCGATCAACGCGGCGAGCGTCAGTGCCTCGGCGAGCAACGCCTCAATCGCAGGCGGGTAAGCGTGAGCGGCGAGGATGGTGTCGAGCACCGGCCCGAGCCGCACGATGCGGCCGCGCGCATGGCGCTGCGGGATGGTGAAGCCGAGCGCGCGGTCGGTGTCGGTGGTGATCGGATCGGTCATCGCAAACTTTCGTCACCCCAGCGAACGCTGGGGTCTCATGGGGCTCGGGAGCGCCCTACAGCCAGGAGATCCCGGCTTTCGCCGGGATGACGGATATGGTGGACGCTCAGCGCGGGTTCAACCGATCTGCCCGAAGCACCAGCGCAGCACCGATTTTTGCGCGTGGAGCCGGTTCTCCGCCTCGGGCCAGATCAGCGATTGCGGCCCGTCGATCACCTCGGGCGTCACCTCCTCGCCGCGATGCGCGGGGAGGCAGTGGAGGAACACCGCTGCTGGATTGGCCTGCGCCATCAGCGCGGCGTCGACTTGATACGGCAGCATCGCCTTGAGCTTGGTGTCGGCATGCGCCTGCCCCATCGAGATCCAGGTATCGGTGATGACGACATCGGCGCCCGCCACCGCCTCCGCGGGGTGCGAGACGACGCGCGCGCGCCCCGCGCCGCGGCCGATCACGGCATCGTCGGGCTGGAACCCTTGCGGGCACGCCGCGACGACGTCGAACTGCATCAGCCCGGCGGCCTCGACGATCGAGGCGAGGACGTTGTTGCCATCGCCGAGCCAGGCGACCTTGAGCCCGGGGAGCGGTTTGCCCGCCTCGAGGATCGTCAGCAGGTCGGCCATGATCTGGCACGGATGCGAATCGTCGGTCAGGCCGTTGATGACCGGGATCGTCGCATACTGCGCCATTTCCTCGAGCTTGGCGTGATCGTCGGTGCGCAGCATGATCGCGTCGCAATAGCCCGACAGCACGCGCGCGGTGTCGGCAACGGTCTCGCCGCGGCCAAGCTGCGTGGTGCCGGAGTCGAGGATCACCGAGCTGCCGCCGAGCTGGCGGATCGCCATGTCGAACGACACACGCGTACGAGTCGAGCTCTTTTCGAACACCATCGCGAGCGTGTGGCCGGCGAGCGGTGCATCGGCATCGGGCTTGCCCTTGGGCCAGCCGGCGCGCGCCGCCTTGCGGTCGAGCGCATCGGCCAGCATCGCGGCCACGCCGTCAGGGCCGGCATCGGAAAGCGAGAGGAAATTACGCATCCTAAATCCTTAATTCCCTCTCCCTCTGGGAGAGGGAGGGAGCGGCGAAGCCGCGGAAGGGTGAGGACAGGGTGTTGGCGTGCGCTGCCCTCACCCTTCCCACTCGGCTGCGCCGAGCGGGCCCCTTCCCTCTCCCAAAGGGAGAGGGAGTTTTAGCTCACGCCGCCACCGCCACGGGCGTGAAATCGCGCGCGCCGTCGCTCAGCTTCTGGACGAATTCGGCGATATGCGCGTCCTCGATCACCAGCGGCGGCAGGACGCGGACGACGTTCTCGCCCGCCGCGACCGTCAGCAGCCCGTGATGATCGCGCAGATGCGCCACGAAATCGCGCGCGACGACGGCATCCTTGAGCTTGATCCCGAACATCAGCCCCTTGCCGCGCAGGCTGTCGAAGATCTGGTCGTAATTCGGCATCATCTGCTCGACCGAGGCGCGCAACCGCTCGCCCATCGCGGTCACATGCTCGAGGAAGCCCGGCTCGAGCATCACGTCGAGGACCGCCTCGCCAGCCGCCATCGCCAGCGGGTTGCCGCCATAGGTCGAGCCGTGCGTGCCGAATACCATCCCCTTGGCCGCTTCCTCGGTCGCGAGGCACGCGCCGAGCGGGAAACCGCCGGCAATGCCCTTGGCCGAGGACAGGATGTCGGGGGTGATGCCGTAATGTTCATACGCCCACATCTTGCCGGTCCGGCCATAGCCGCACTGGACCTCGTCGAGCACCAGCAGCAGGCCGTGCTCGTCGCACGCCTTGCGCAGCCCTTGCAGGAACTCGGTGGTGGATGCCGAGACGCCGCCCTCGCCCTGGATCGTCTCGACCATGAAGCCAGCCGTCGTATCGTCGATCAGCGCGAGGGCTGCTTCGAGATCGTTGAACGGCGCATAGGCGAAGCCCGGCAGCAGCGGTTCGAAACCGTCGCGCATCTTGGGCTGGTTGGTCGCCGAGATCGCCCCCATCGTGCGCCCGTGAAAGGCGTTGTTGAAGGTGATCAGCGTCGTGCGCTGCGGATTGCCGTTGGCGTAATGATAGCGCCGCGCGGTCTTGATCGCGCATTCGACCGCTTCGGTGCCCGAATTGGTGAAGAACACCGTGTCGGCGAACGAATTCTCGACGATGCGCTGCGCGAGATGCTCGCCCTGCGGCGAACCATAGAGATTGGAGACGTGCATCAGCGTTGCTGCTTGCTTGGCAATCGCCTCAACCAATTTGGGGTGGCCGTGGCCAAGCGCGTTGACCGCGATGCCGGCGGCGAAATCGAGATATTGCTCGCCTTGCTCGCCGTACAGATAGCAGCCTTCGCCTCGCACCGGGCGTACGCCGCACCGCGGGTACACAGGCATCAAAGCGGGGGTCGACACGGGCCGTCTCCTGAAAAAGCAAAAGGGCGACCCAACCGGTCGCCCGAATCCCGTTTTACGAAGATGCCGCCGCAAGCGCAACACCGCGCGGCATCGGCCGGGAAGACGCTATTGCGAAGGGCCGACCGGCGCGATCTTCATGCCGTCGCCGAGTTGATCGACTCGCGTCAGCGCGACCCACTCGCCCTTTTGCAGCCCGGCGCTCACGCCGATGCCGTCGGGCGTCTGTTCGCCGAGCGTCACCGCGCGCTTTTGGACGCGCGCGCTTGCCAGATCGACGACATAGACCGCCGCAGCGCCTGTATGCGGACCGAGGATCGCGCTCGGCGGGACCGCGAGCATCGTCGTGCCAGCGCCCGTCGCGACAATTCGCGCGGTTGCCGACTGGCCAGCGGCGAAACGCGAATCACGCGGCAAGGTGATTTCGACCTCTGATGCGCCCGCCTTGGGCGGCGCGATCCGGATTACGCGCCCGACGACGACATCGCCGTGGAATGCCGGAAAGCGGATTTGCGCGCTTGCGCCGAGCGTGATGCGCGCCGCGTCCGCCCAGGGCAGCGTGGCGAGCAAGGCATAGCCGGCGTTGGCGGCCTTCGCCCCCGGTGCCGCACTCCCCGGCATCGCCTCGACCGCGCGCGCGGCGACCGTGCCGGGTCCGCTGACGGTTGCGGCAAACACCGTCCCGCCGACTTGTGCGATGCGGACTTGCGGTGCCTGCGGGGCTTGCGCCGTCGGGACGGCGTTTGGCGCAGCCTTGCCGCACGCCGCGACGAGCAGCCCCATTCCCAGCGCGCACCAGATCCGCATCACCGACTCCTTCTGCCCGCGCGCTACGCCAAGCGCGCGCAACACGGAACGCCTCAGTTCTTGATCTTCCAGCCCGAGCGCAGCAGCGCGTAGCACAGCGTCCCGAGCGCGACGTCGATCGCGAGGATCACCGCGCCGCCGACCAGCACGGGCGAGTCGGCGGTGCCGAGGAAGCCGTAGCGGAAGCCCGAGATGATGTAGAAGAATGGGTTCACATGGCTGAACGCGCGGAACGCGGGCGCGAGCGTATCAACTGAATAGAAGGTGCCCGACAGCAGCGTCAGCGGTGCGATCACGAAATTCTGGACGGCGGCGGCATGATCGAACTTCTCCGCCCAGATCGAGGTCAGCACCCCGACCAGCGCCAGGAACGCCGAGCCGAGCAGCCCGAACCACAGGATCGCGAGCGGATGGACGGGCACGATATGGACGCCCGGCCACAAGGCCATCGCGACCGACACGGCAAGCCCCACGCAAATCGCGCGCGTCACCGCACCACCGACCATCGCGACGAGCAACTCGGCGGTCGACAGCGGCGGCATTAGATAATCGACGATCGTCCCCTGGATCTTGCCGACCAGCAGCGAGAAGCTCGCATTGGCGAACGCGTTCTGTAGCATCCCCATCACGATCAGCCCGGGCGCGATGAAATCAGCGAAGGGAACCGCGACCCCGCCGACCATCACCGGGCGCTTTCCGCCCGTCGCGACGGTGAAAATGATCAGGAACAGCAGCGTCGTGATCGCCGGCGCCCAGATCGTCTGCAGCTGCACCTTGAAGAAACGGCGCACCTCCTTGATATAGAGCGTTCGAAGACCGCCCCAATTGACATTCCGGATGACCGGAACGCCGGGAGCGTTCATTTGGGTACGAATTTCGCCGATTGGGGGCTGGCTGCTCATGGGGGTGTCGCTAAAGACTGCCGCCGCCGCCCGCAACCCCGGCATGACGATTGGGAAAATTGAATGAGCTGGACCGACGAACGCATCGATACGCTGCGCAAGCGCTGGGAAGCAGGCCAGACCGCAAGCCAGATCGCCGAGGAACTCGGTGGCGTGAGCCGCAATGCCGTCATCGGCAAGGCGCACCGCCTTGGCCTGCAGTCGCGCCCCTCGCCGGTCAAGCCGAACGAGGCAGCGGCAACCGCCGCCGCCGCGCCCGCACCGACGCCGGCACCCGCGCCCGCACCAGTAGCACCGCCCAAGGCAGCGGCCCCGGTCGCACCCGCACCCAAGCCAGCGCCGCCTGCCCCGCGCCCGGCGGTCGTCGCAGCGCCCCCGGTCGCTGAGATCGAAGACAAGGAAGAAGAGGAGGTCGCGGTCGAGGCCGATAGCGACGACGACACCGACGAGGCTGACGCAGCCCCCGTCGTCGCGCGTCCCGCGCCCCCGATCCTGCGCTCGGTCGGCCCCGGCGGCTTCCTGCGCCAGGCACCCGGCGAGCAGCAAGCGCCGATCACGCCAGCGCCGCCGCGCCGCCTCGTACCCGCCAAGCCCTCGGCCGAAATGGCGGGCAAGACGACCTTGCTCGATCTCAATGACAAGATCTGCAAATGGCCGATCGGCCACCCGGGCGAACCCGACTTCCACTTCTGCGGCGAGAAGGTGAACCCCGGTTTCCCGTATTGCGTCGGGCATTGCGGCCACGCGTATCAGGCGCAGCTTCCGCGCCGCGATCGCCGCCCTGCCCCGCCGCTCCCGTTCGGCGGGCCGCGCGCGCGCTGAACGCACGCGAAGCGTTACGAAAAAGGGGCGCCCGGCAGATGCCGGGCGCCCCTTTTTGTTTGCTTGCGTTCGTCACCCCGGGAAACGCCCGGAGTGACGCGTCGCGGTTCCTAGTGGTTCTCGCCTTACATTTGAGTCCGATTAGGGATTCCCGTCGACGTTTTGGCGTGCGAGTCATCGGGGATGCGGAGTGGTATTGAACCGTCCCGGGTTTCCTAGAGGCTATTTGGTTTGAGTCATGCAACCATATCCAGGTTCTCAAGGGCTGCATAGTAATTGGCTTCGGCCTCGGCGGGTGGGATGTATCCGATTGGGCCGAACAGGCGATGGTTGTTGAACCAATCGACCCACCGCAGGGTTGCCATTTCCACCGCTGACACGCCTGGCCACGACCTTTGCCGCCAGATGACTTCGGCTTTGTAGAGGCCATTGATGGTCTCGGCCAAGGCGTTGTCATAGCTGTCGCCGACGCTGCCGACCGATGGCACCAGCTTGGCTTCGGCCAGACGCTGGGTATAATTCATAGCAAGGTATTGCACGCCACGGTCGCTGTGGTGGATCAGGCCGTCTGCTGGACCAGGCTTGCGGGCGTGGATCGCCTGTTCCAGCGCGTCCAGAACGAAGTTGGCTGTGGGTGCCGTGCTGACTTTCCACCCGACAATCCGCCGGGCGTAGGCGTCGATCACGAAGGCGACGTATACAAAGCCCGCCCAGGTGTGAACGTATGTGAAGTCAACTACCCACAGCGCGTTGGGTCGGGTGACGCGAAATTGGCGGTTCACCTTGTCCAGCGGGC